>NZ_JANZMJ010000062.1:0-7103 GCF_025175645.1 Peribacillus aracenensis | reverse complement strand
CTACGTGCGGACGGGATAAGTGCTGAAAGCATCTAAGCATGAAGCCCCCCTCAAGATGAGATTTCCCATGGCGCAAGCTAGTAAGATCCCTGAAAGATGATCAGGTTGATAGGTCAGAGGTGGAAGCATGGCGACATGTGGAGCTGACTGATACTAATAGATCGAGGACTTAACCAACGCTTTTTAAAAAATGAAATACCTTCTTATTATCTAGTTTTGAAGGAATGAAAATTTCTTCTTGCATTTTGATTTCATACATGTTATGATAGTAAATGTGCAAAAAAGGATTAAATGTTTGGTGACGATAGCGAAGAGGTCACACCCGTTCCCATTCCGAACACGGCAGTTAAGCTCTTCAGCGCCGATGGTAGTTGGGGGGTTCCCCCTGTGAGAGTAGGACGTCGCCAAGCTATAATCTTTGTATTCTTTTTGAGTAATCGGGAATACTATTTTTATAAAAGAAGCATTTATACCGTCGCGGGGTGGAGCAGTCCGGTAGCTCGTCGGGCTCATAACCCGAAGGTCGCAGGTTCAAATCCTGTCCCCGCAATCATGAACAAAACGAAACCCAGGTTTCGTTTTTTTGTTTTATCCGAAATTCAAATAATTATGTCCTTAACTTATTTGTTTCTTCTTTTGAAACAAGGTAAACTACATATAGAATGGTTTTTGTTCCATAATATTGCGTTTATGGTTCTCGACATGAACTTTAGGACGTTTTCCTAATAATGATAAAGGTGATTGATATATGCAACAGGTTGAATGGATTTCTCAGAATGAGGAAGAAACAGCGCGATTTGCGCAGGAATTGGCACAAAGGCTTTCAAGCGGCGATGTGCTGGCTTTAGAAGGTGATTTGGGTGCAGGGAAGACGGCATTCACAAAAGGATTGGCTAAAGGATTAGGTGTTACCAGAATGGTGAATAGCCCTACCTTTACGATAATAAAGGAATACATGGGACGATTGCCTTTATATCATATGGATGTATATCGGGTAAGTGAATCGGAAGAAGATTTAGGCTTTGAAGAATATTTTGATGGTGATGGTGTGACTGTCGTTGAATGGGCCCATTTAATAAAGGATCACCTTCCGGAGGAAATCTTGACCATTTATATTTATCGCCTGAGCGATACAAGCCGGCGTTTTGTTCTGGAAGCCAAAGGCGAACGATATGTAAAGTTATGTAAGGAGATTATTTGATGAAGGTTTTAGCTATAGATACATCGAATTTCACATTAGGGGTTTCCCTGGTAAACGGGAGTCAAGTAATTGGTGAGTATACGACGAACCTAAAGAAAAATCATTCGGTGCGGGTTATGCCAGCAATTGAAACACTGCTGAGGGATTGTGATACTAAACCGAAGGATTTGACTAAGATAGTGGTCGCTCAAGGCCCAGGATCCTATACAGGCGTCAGGATTGGAGTGACGATTGCAAAAAGCTTGGCCTGGACACTTCAGATTCCGTTATCGGGTGTTTCCAGCTTAGAGGTTTTAGCAGCTAATGGACGTTATTTTAACGGGTTGATCTCTCCGTTGTTCGATGCAAGAAGAGGGCAGATTTATACTGGATTATATGAAATGGAAAATAACTCTTTAAAGACAGTCATTGAAGATTGTAATATTTTATCCTCTGAGTGGGCGAATCAATTGAAGGAATTAAATCGTCCCGTTTTATTCGTTGGTCAAGATGTGGACATCCACCGGGATGCAATTACGGAAGCATTAGGTGAATTAGCTGTATTTGCTCCGGTACAGTCATATAACTCAAGACCAAGCGAACTGGCCTTCCTTGGTCTTGATAAGACTGAGGTCGATGTTCACCAGTTTGTACCGAATTATATCCGCATGGCTGAAGCAGAAGCTAAGTGGCTTGAACAGCAGGGGAAATAAACAAGGAAAGCGACCGATTATTATGAGTAAAACATTGACGTTCCGAAAGATGAATACGGAAGATATCGACCAAGTGCTAATTGTTGAAAAGCAGTCCTTCACTTTGCCTTGGAGCCGGGAAGCTTTTTTTAATGAACTGAATCATAATCAATATGCTGTATACATGGTGATAGAAGATGAAGGGAAAATTGCCGGTTATTGCGGTGCATGGATCGTCATTGATGAATCGCACATTACCAATATAGCGATATTGCCAGAATACCGAGGGCAAAAGCTTGGGGAAGCTTTGCTCAGGAAGATGATTGAAATCTCCATTTCGATGGGTGTGGTCAGGATGACGCTTGAGGTACGGGTCAGTAATGCAATAGCCATTTCGCTTTATGAAAAACTTGGTTTTCAAAAGGGTGGAATCCGAAAAAATTATTATACGGACAATCAAGAAGATGCTTATGTTATGTGGGTGAATTTTTCATGAAAAAAGATCAATTTATATTAGGAATTGAAACGAGCTGCGATGAAACTGCGGCAGCTGTCATAAAAAATGGAACGGAGATACTGAGTAATGTCGTGGCTTCACAAATCGAAAGCCATAAACGTTTTGGCGGTGTCGTCCCGGAAATAGCTTCCCGTCATCATGTAGAACAAATTACGATCGTTCTCGAAGAAGCATTGGTGCAAGCCGGTGTGACATATGAAGACTTGGATGCCATTGCCGTTACAGAAGGTCCCGGACTGGTAGGGGCACTATTAATAGGTGTGAATGCGGCGAAGGCTGTAGCTTTCGCGCATGGATTACCGATTGTCGGAACTCATCATATCGCAGGTCATATCTATGCAAATCGTCTTATTCAGGAGATCGAATATCCTGCGCTTTCTTTAGTCGTTTCGGGAGGCCATACGGAATTGGTCCTTTTAGAAGAACCGGGTACTTTCAAGGTGATAGGGGAAACGCGGGATGATGCAGCAGGTGAGGCGTATGATAAAGTGGCCCGAACCTTGGGGCTCCCTTATCCTGGAGGCCCTCATATCGATAGGCTGGCACAAGAAGGTTCACCAACTTTGAAACTGCCTCGGGCATGGTTGGATGGCAGCTATGACTTTTCTTTCAGCGGGCTGAAATCAGCGGTAATCAACACTTTGCATAACGCTGAACAGCGCGGTGAAAAAATTGAACCTAAAGATTTAGCTGCAAGTTTCCAAGCTAGCGTGATAGAAGTGCTTGTTATGAAAGCTGTAAAGGCTGCAAAGGAATATAATGTGAAGCAGGTATTGCTTGCTGGAGGAGTTGCGGCAAATAAAGGCCTTAGGGAAGCATTAACGGAAGCTTTTAAGGATTTACCTATGGATATATCCATTCCGCCCCTATATCTTTGTACGGACAATGCCGCCATGATCGGTGCTGCTGGAAGTGTCATGTTTGAAAAGGGGAAACGATCTGGTTGGGATTTGAACGGAAATCCTGGATTGGACATTGAAGCATTTTAATTGATGAGAAGACAGGATCCCTCACTGGCATCCTGTCTTTTTTATCGTGTTTATAAAAAAATAGAATATTCTGTGGATAAAGTTTTTTTGATGATCATACTGCATGTGTATAAAGTGGGGTTTTTGTGGATAAGTGGATATGTTTCTGTGGATAATGTGCATAACTTAAATTAATGGCTAGTGAGCGGTAAGTGGTTTGTTAACAATTTTGTGGATAACTTTCAAAGCAACGTTTTAATTGGAGAAGAAAAAGACCGAGTCAATTAACTCGGTCTTTTGTCATTCCTCCAGTTCAGTCCATTCTTCAAGAAGCTGGTCCAAACATTCCTGGGCATGATCAAGCTTTGTTTGGACCTCCATTACTTTTTCATGGTCCTGAAAAACATCTGGATCACAAAGGAGATCATTATATTCGTTTATTTCGATCTCAAGAAGCTCCATGGCTGCCTCGATTTCCTCAATGCGCCGCTTTCGCTGGCGTTCAGCTTTTTTTGCTTCTTTATCAATTTTGTAATTTGTTTTTTCTACAGCTGCATCTAAAGTTTTAGCCTGTTCCTGCTGTTCAAGTGCTTGGATTTCCGCCTGCTCCTGTTTCTTCTCAAGATAGTAATCATAATCACCGAGGAATTCTTCGTTGCCGTCTTTGGAGAGCTCTATCACTTTCGTTGCTATCCGATTTATGAAATAACGGTCATGTGAAACGAAAAGAATAGTTCCCGGATAATCGATCAAGGCGTTTTCAAGCACCAATTTACTATCGAGGTCCAAATGGTTCGTTGGTTCATCAAGAATTAAAAAATTCCCTTTTTGCATCATCATTTTGGCAAGGGCAAGCCGTGCCTTTTCGCCCCCGCTTAGTGTGGAAACGGTTTTCAAAACATCATCACCGCTAAATAAAAAATTACCGAGTACGGTGCGAATGTCCTTTTCCGGTTTAAGGGGATAGTCGTCCCATAATTCATTGAGTACGCGTTTATTGGAAACAAGGTTAGCCTGTTCTTGATCGTAGTAGCTGACTTCTACGTTCGTTCCAAAACGGAAACCACCAGAAAGTGCAGGCAGCTTCGAAATGATCGTTTTCAATAAAGTTGATTTTCCAACTCCATTTGGGCCAACAAGTGCTATGCTTTCCCCTTTAGTCATCCGGGAATTTATATTCTTTGATACCGTTTCCCCTTCGTATCCAATAGCCAAGTCCTGAAGTTGAAGTACTTCATTTCCGCTTTGCTTTTCAATCTGGAAAGAAAAATTCGCGGATTTTTCATCACCTTGCGGCTTGTCCAATACATCCATCTTTTCGAGCTGTTTGCGTCTGCTTTGTGCTCTTTTCGTGGTGGAAGCCCTGGTGATATTACGTTGGACAAAGTCGCGAAGCTTTTCAATTTCCCCTTGTTGCTTCACGAACAGTTTCATGTCCCGCTCATAATCTTCCGCTTTTCCCTCTAGGTAAGAACTATAATTACCATGGTATTTTTTCATGTTATTCCGGGAAATCTCATATACGAGGTTTACTACTTTATCTAAAAAATAACGGTCATGTGAAACAATAAGGACAGCTCCCTGGTAGCTTTGTAAATATTGTTCAAGCCAAGAGAGGGTTTCGATATCCAGATGGTTCGTCGGCTCATCCAGAATCAATATGTCCGGTTTCCTTAAAAGCAGTTTCCCTAATGCAAGCCTTGTTTTTTGTCCGCCGCTTAAAGTGGAAATGGGGGTAGAATAGTCAAAGTCAGCAAACTGAAGTCCATGCAATACGGAACGGATATCCGCCTCATATTGATAGCCGCCCTTCTCTTTGAATGCCACCATCAAAGTGTCGTATTCATTCAGCACTTTTTGGTAAATTGTTTCGTTTTCAAAGATGTCAGGTCTGGCCATATCAGCCTCAAGGCGACGCAGGTCCTTTTCTTGCTCTATAAGGTCGGTGAATACAGTCAGCATCTCATCCCAAATGGTCAGTTCGGATTCCAATCCCGTATCCTGGGCCATATAGCCGATGGTGACGCCTTTTGGTTTGATTATCTCACCGCCATCATGGGAAAGCTGCCCGGCTATGATTTTAAGCAGAGTGGATTTACCGGCACCATTTCGGCCGACAAGTGCAATTCGATCTTTATTTTGAACTTCGAGCTTCATATTTGATAAAATAAGTTCAGCTCCATAATATTTCGATAGTTGATTGATTTGTAATAAAATCATAGATTTCACCTCAATTGATTATTGTTAGTGTAACGTATTTTAGTTATTATCGGCAACAGCTTGGTTCCAAGCTTAAACAAAAGCTGTTACATAAAGTGGAATAATAGTGTATGATTTAGGAGGGGTTACTTAAATGGGAGACTTAACGCATTTTAATGAACAGGGCAGGGCCAAAATGGTCGATGTGAGTGCTAAGCCTGAAACAACCCGGACGGCAGTAGCTCAATCGAGCATTTTATTGAATGATGAAATATATGAATTGGTCACGAACCATAAAATGAAAAAAGGTGATGTACTGGCTGTTGCGCAAGTTGCAGGAATAATGGCCAGCAAGAATACATCCAATATAATTCCGATGTGCCATCCCATTGCTCTGCAAGGGGTCAATATAGCCTTTGATTGGGAAAAAGAAGAACAAGGATATAGGCTTACGATTGAAACGGAAGCTAAGACAAAAGGGAGTACAGGTGTGGAAATGGAAGCGTTAACAGCTGCATCCGTGACTGCCTTGACTGTTTATGACATGTGTAAGGCCATTGATAAGGGAATGGTGATCGGGCCTACATTCTTAGTGGAGAAAACAGGCGGAGTGTCCAGTAGCGATTATAAAAGGCAAGTAAAGCAAACAGATAGAGATTAAGTTGAAAAGCATGTGTGAAAGCGGGGAAGAACAATGAACCATGACCCAAAGATACCGCAGGCGACAGCCAAAAGGTTGCCATTGTATTATCGATTTTTAAAGAACTTACATTCCTCAGGCAAACAAAGAGTTTCCTCGGCAGAGTTAAGTGAAGCTGTAAAAGTGGATTCTGCCACAATTCGCCGTGATTTTTCCTACTTTGGCGCTCTTGGGAAAAAAGGCTACGGCTACAATGTCAATTACTTATTATCCTTCTTTAGAAAAACACTAGATCAAGACGAATTGACCAAAGTCGCTTTAATCGGGGTAGGAAATTTAGGAACCGCTTTTTTAAATTACAATTTCATGAAAAATAATAATACAAAAATTGAAATGGCTTTCGAGGTTTCTGAAGAAAAGGTCGGCAAGCGAATAGCTGATGTGCCCGTCTATCATATGGATCAAATCGATACATTATTGCAGGAAAATAATATTACTGCGGCTATATTGACAGTGCCAGCACAGGTAGCCCAGACGATAACCGATCGTCTAGTCAAAGCTGATATAAAAGGAATATTGAATTTCACACCTGCACGGCTGACTGTGCCTCCATCCATAAGGGTTCACCACATTGACCTGGCCGTGGAGCTTCAGTCGCTCATCTACTTCCTGAAACATTATCCTGTAGTGGAAGAAGCCGCATTGGAGGAATGAAAAAAACGCTGCATCATGAAGTGAACCCAAAAAGTTAGACACTTTATTTAGTTAGGCAACCTTGAAGGCATGAACCCGGTAATCAACCGGGCTCATGCCTTTTAATTTCACCTTAATTCGTTGGTGATTGTAATAATAAATATAATCTTCTAGTTCTTGTTTGAAATGCTTCATGCTGTCGAACGTTTGTAAA
>NZ_JANZMJ010000061.1:0-7727 GCF_025175645.1 Peribacillus aracenensis | reverse complement strand
TTTCAATTTATTAATTTAACTTAAAGTGGATTATAAGTTTTTTTTTCGAAAAAGTATAAAAAATATGTATTTCACTTATTTAATGATATGAACTATTCTAAAAATAGAAAACACAGCAATTGGGAAACAGAAGATATTATATAATATTTTTTAACTATTCAAACTATTTATTTGATTTGTAAGCGGTTTCTTTAATAGGAGGGGATTCATATTCTTACGTTACTTGGTATTTCAATGGTCGTTGTCTTTACTTATTTAATCATGTCTAAACGGTTATCACCTATTAATTCTCTTGTGGTCATTCCAATTATCTTTGCATTAATTGGCGGATTTGGTCCAGGGCTCGGAGATATGATGCTCGATGGAATAAAGGTTGTTGCACCTTCAGCCGCTTTGCTATTGTTCGCTATTTTGTTTTTCGGAGTCCTGATTGACGCTGGATTATTTGATCCACTTATTAAAACTATGTTAAAAATCGTAAAAGGGGATCCGGTTAAAATAGCGATAGGAACAGCAGTAATCGCAATGACCGTTGCCTTAGATGGCGATGGTACCACGACTCATATGATTACGATTTCCGCTATGCTGCCTCTTTACTTACGCCTTGGTATGAATCCACTTATTCTTGCCACTATTTCTATGCTGGCTGTCAGTATTATGAGTGGTATGACTCCTTGGGGAGGACCTGCAACAAGAGCAATAGCATCTTTAGGTCTCGATGCAAATGAATTCTTTGTCCCGATTATCCCAACACTATTCGCAGGTATTGCAGCTATTCTTTTTACCGCTTACGTACTTGGGAAAAAAGAGCGCAAAAGGCTTGGTGTTGTTCATATCAAAGCTGCACCTGAAATGAAAGGAGCTCTTGCTGAAGCAGCGGTAGCTTCCGCCATACAAGACGATTTAAAGCGCCCTAAATTAATATGGGTCAATCTTTTGTTGACGTTCACGGTTATGGTCATTCTTGTAATGGGCTTCGTACCGGTACCTGTGTTGTTTCTAATCGGATTTGTGCTTGCTTCAATCATTAATTACCCTAATCTAGAACAGCAAAAAGAGCGAATCGTGTCACATGCAGGAAATGCTATTACCGTCGTCACACTAGTATTTGCTGCTGGTATTTTCACAGGAATCTTTTCCGGAACGAAAATGGTAGACGCCATTGCAAATTCATTAGTGGCCATCATTCCGGATTCTTTAGGCTCTTTTTTACCGATGGTCGTTGCGTTCACCAGCATGCCATTTACGTTCGTCTTATCCAATGATGCTTACTACTTTGGTGTTTTGCCAATTCTTGCCGAAGCAGGAGAAGCTTATGGAGTGAGTCCTTTAGAAATAGCCAGAGCTTCCGTACTGGGCCAGCCTGTACATTTCTTAAGTCCACTCGTGGCATCGACTCTTTTACTAGTAGGGATGGTAAAAACAGATATCGGGGAACTGCAGCGGTATGCATTTAAATGGGCTCTAATTTGTTCATTAGTCCTTATCATTGTTGCTATCCTGACAGGGGCTATTATTTAAGTACAATGTTATCTAATAACTTCTTCGAACTTAAACAAAGTAGGGCTGTGCCAAAACCAATTATTATTAGTGGTTTTGGCACAGCCCATTCTTTTATTTAATTCCAGAAGTCGCGCCGCTAGCTTGAGTAATTATTTTTACGATAGTTTTCGCAAGGTTCATAACCGTGTATAGACGAGTGTCATTTAAAAATTGCATGGTTGGCAGCGGATCTATATAATTGACCATTCCTGTAATATGATAATCTCCCACTTCTGGCAATACTTTTTTTAAAGCTTTCCCCGGTACAAGAGGTCCATCCTTCAAGAAAACATAGCCGACCTGGTTTTGATCCCCTAAACAAGCATCCACACTAAAAATAAGAGGCTTTTTGAATTGTTTTTTAATTTTTTTCAACGTGTCTTCTAAATTAAAGGCATGAACGGGATTTTCCAAAGTACCGTAAACACGATAAGGCACCGTATGTTCTTTAAGCATTGTCCCGACTAAAGGGCCTAATGAATCCCCTACTGATCGGTCTGAACCTATGCACAGAAAAATTACATCTTCATTTTGGCATCCAGAAGATTGAATAATCTCTTTGACTTTTAATGCTAAGCAGTTTATTTCTTCACCTTTTGGTTCCACAGAACAAATTGCTCCTCTTCTTGTAAATTAGACTCATCTTAATTCCCCTTTGTTCTATTATACGAACAAAAAGGACATCTTGCATGTATATATAAGCATATGCTTGAGAATGATAGCTAACACTCTGAAAAATGGCAGTCATTCCAAACATGCCCTTTAATTTATTTGGCGAGGAAGTGGGAGTTGGTTTACAACTAGAAAACGTAACGACTTTATTTTAAAACTACAACCAAGTACACCAATATACAAAGTTAATTAACATAATACTGATTATTTACAGTCAATAACTATGATTCCCACCTACAAAAAAGGATAGAGCCTATAGGCTCTATCCTTTTTTGTTCTATGGTTTAACTAAAATAAAATGATTTACCTGTTATTTTAAATTTTGAACTTCAGATAAAATACCATCTAACTCTTTTGCCGCTTTTGTAAGTGTTGGCTCATCAAGCGGGGAAGACGTTGCACCAGCTTCTATTGTGTGAAGGGGAGTTTCGACCTTACCATATAGATCCGGGCTTTTAGCTTTCACGTCGTCTTCAAATGTTTGCCAAGATTCCTCAAGCTTCGCTCCACTTTCTTTTACTTTTGTAGCATCCTTGGCTTTTAGCTGTGCATTTAGGTCAGCAATCGTTTGTTTCATATCCTTCACGCCATCACTAATGGAAACAGATTTTGGAGAGGACTGTTCGGTTTTCTTGGTTTCATCAGCTTTCTTTTCGTTATTGGTACCGCAAGCAGTTAAGCTTAATGCAGCTACTACGATGATAGGAACTAGTAATTTACGAGATTTCAATTTTGTTACCTCCAGTATGTACTTTTATTTTACTATCTTTTCTTTTATTTAAAAGTGCTGCAATAACAGCAATTATAAGTAAAATCACCTGAGGGATAATACTTTCCCAGGTTGAATATACACCGAAAAAGTCAATGCTAGGGATGGGTGCTTGAGTTGCCGGTAATAACCCGGCAAGCTGCAACCCATGAATCCCCATGCCTGCAAATTTAATACATAGGTAGAACATCAAAATGCTTGATACGAGGAAGAATGGACGCATTGGAATTTTCAAACCTACCTTGAGTATGAGGTATGAAACAATTACAAGGATGATCAGTCCAATTGCAATCCCTAGTAAAAGCGTTGCTAACTTAATGGAAGCAGCCATCCCGATAAAGAATAGGACAGTCTCTGTTCCTTCACGGAAAACAGCCAGGAACGAAAGAATGGCTAGGGAGAACAAGCTACCGGTATCAAGTGCTTTTGTACTTTGTGTCCGAATATATCGTTGCCATTCAGCAAGACTTGATTTACTGTGAAGCCAATAACTCATATATAGAAGCATCACTGCTGCAAATATCCCTGTCCAGCCGGATATCAAAAAATTGTTACTGCCGAATGTACCAGCAGAAAATAATAGGTTTACAATTACGCCAAGTACAAGGCTTATTCCAAGTCCGGCTCCTACTCCGTACCAGATCCATTTACTTTTCGCTTCATGGCCAGCCTTTCTCAAAAATCCAAGCAAAGCCACCACTACAAGCAATCCTTCCAATCCTTCGCGAAGAAGAATGGTCGTTGCATCAAGCATCGTATAACTTGTCTTTGCTACCAGTGGAGAGAGGTAATCACGCATACTTTCAATCGTTTTTTTTGCACCTGGTACATCTGGGTGATTGGAGGATAGCATGGCGTAGCTAGCAACCATATCCCTTTCTGCATTACCATATATCTTTGATGATTTAGTAAGGACAATTCCCTCGACATTCAACCATGATTTTCGGAACTTCTCTATGTCACCTCTTGCTCCTTCGATATCATTATCATTAATCTTCGAAAGAGACTGATTTAGCAGTGTCACAAGTTCTGCTACATTTCCAGTGGTACCTGAATTTTTACCACTTTTAGATGAAGAAGAATACTTACCCTCTATAAACTTTTGATTGGTCTCTTTTAATCTAATAAGTGCATTTTTTAATTTCTCATTATCCACAGGCTGCTGAGCAAAAGCGAACTGAGCTTGACCCATGTTATCTTCAATATCATGATAGGCTGGCTGAGAATGGTTTTTCACTCCATCTTCAATAGAAATCCAAGTAGATGTAAAGGTTTTGTATTGCTTAAAAGCTTCCTTTGTGTCCCCCTTATCCACAGATTGGATAGATTCTACAATTATCTCATTTGCCTTTTTCATATCATCGGATGCATTAGCTGCAAAAATATTTATTGGTAAAATGACAAAAGCTGTGAGTAAAATTAAAAAAGTCGTAACTAACTTGATTTTCATAAAGGCCCCCTATGGATTGAAAAGTATCTTGTTATGTAAAAAAAAATTTGTAATCAGTAATGAAAATCACTATCAATTATATTCATAGAAACTATACGTTCTTTATTAATGGATGTCAATAATATTTTGATATGAAGGGGTCGATTTAAAACAAGAAGGATGACACGGAGAAGCCAGCAACATTACTAAACTAAGACCAAGAGTCCCCGGAGCAGCTTAGCAGGCCTCTGCCTTATGAATAGATCGAACGAAGGAATGTAAGTCAAATGACGCTAAGAGGCATGGGATGGTACGTCATCATAAGTTTCGCAGAGATCTATTGTGCATCACATAGTGGAGAAAATAGCTAATGATTTCCATTAGTTTTAGCGAAGCGTACCCTCAATTTAGTAATAAAAACCAGAATTTCAATACTCTGTTTAAAAGTAGGATAAAAAAATAATTCCCCTAATACACCGAGTGGTGCAAACCGTTGATACATCAATGTTCATAGAGGGAGGTTAGTTGAAGAAGGGTTTTTAAATGTAAATATGAATTAACACATAGAGAATCAGGTGAAACCAAGAACATTGTTAGATAGAGATGAGAGAGTTATAAATGATTGTAGTTAAGAACGGGACTTTGCCTGTGCATGGAGCTAACATCTACTATGAAGTACGTGGTTCAGGTCCTTTCCTTCTGATGATTCATGGTGGAGGTTGAGAAGCCGAAAAATTTCAAAAGGCTGCAGACAACCTTGCTGACAGATACACAGTTATTACATACGACCGTCGTGGACATTCTCAGAGCATCCTTGACAACCCAGCCGAGGATTACAGCGTAAGCATTCACAGCGAAGACGCTCACCGCCTGCTATCTGAACTGACCAATGAGCCTGTATTCGTATTTGGAAGCAGCTCTGGTGCTGTCATTGGACTCGATTTATCCATACGTCACCCAGAGCAGTGATTGACACCGCGACGAACACCGTTATTGCTACTATACCAGTTGGGAGTTTTCCAACGGATATAGCCATTGGAATAGTTTGTCCGTAGAAAAGGAAAAAAGGAGCTGAAAAATAATACAGCTCCTTTTTTCCACCCAAACCCGTAGTACTTTTCATTCCTCCATAAAAACAGTAATTTGATTATACAGCTTCTCAGGATGGGTGAGATTAACCATATGGTCAGCACCCGGAATTTCTATGATTCGAGCGTCTGAGTGCTTTCGGAAGTAATTGGCAACTCGAAGGTTATCGGGTGAATCCTCCTTACCTATTATCAATAATGTTTTGGTCGTCAATTCTCCTAATCTTTCAATGGCTGGTGGTTGCAGCCCAACCAATTTAACAGCTGGCCATTCAAACATTCGGTTCATATGGTGATGGAGCATTTGAACCATCAAATTCCGGTGAGGACTCTCCGTTACAACACGATACGATGGATCACAGAGCAAAAGCTCGATCATCTTATCGATATCGGGGGCAGCTTCATGGATCTTCTTCATACTTCCTTCAAATTCCTTCGAATAGATAAACCCAGATAATCCAGGCGCAAGCAAAATAAGCTTTGAAACCTTTTCAGGATATTTCAGAGCGAATTCAGTGGCAATTTGGCCGCCCATTGAGTGACCGATGAGTGTTGTCTGATTGATTTCTAGATGATCAAGAAGCGACGACAAATCTTCAACATGGTTGACATCTTCTATAGGGGACGGTGATTTTCCGGTCCCACGTCCGTCAAAAGCAATGACCTTATAGTGTTTTGCTAAAAGAGGTGCGACAAATGTCCAATTCCGTACATCAGCACCACCAGTGAGGAGAACCACAGGATGACCATTACCATTAACTTCATAATACAAATCCATTGAAATTCCTCCACCCATTACAATTTGATATTTCATTTAAACGCCAAATAAGATTAACAAAAAATAATAATGAAATTAAGTTTTCATCCACCACTTAACATATTTTACCATAATAGAGTAAAGATGATGCTGAATTTTTAGATAAATCCCCGTAGTCAACCAATGTATGGAAAGTGCTCCTTATTGGTAATATAATCAAGTATTATATTGGAGGGATAGACATGAAACAAATGGGTGAACAAGGTGCGAATTCAAATGCTCTCATTGCGGGGTGGATTAGCTTAATAAGCAACATCGTTCTAACGATTCTTAAGATTGTCATAGGTACTGTCTTTCATAGCCCGGTTCTTCTTGCAGATGGTTACCATAACGCAGGCGATGTTGTAGCAAGCGCTGCGTCTTTAACATCTATGCGTATTTCTAAACGCCCAGCTGATGAGGGCCATCCCTACGGACATGGTAAAGCCGAAGTGATCAGTTCAGCCATCGTGGCAATAATTTTAGGATTGGCAGCATTTTATATTGCATATGAATCTATCTCAGCGTTCTTTAAAGAGCCTGAAAAAGCCAGTCTAATTGCTTTTATAACTGCAATTATTTCTCTTGTGTGGAAGCAAATTTTATATGTGTATACGATTAGAATAGGCAAACGGACGAATAGCAAAGGGTTAATCGCAACTGCGTACGATCATCTTGCAGATGTGTATGCTTCATTGGCAGCGGTATTGGGGATTGGACTTGCACTAGTTGGAGAAGTTTATGATATTCAAATCCTCGCTTACGGAGATCCAATTGCGGGTATCATTGTAACAACTTTAGTTTTCAAGCTTGCTTATGGAATGGGATTAGAAGCGTTAGACACACTGATGGAGAAAAATGTAAGTCGAGAGAAATTGGATAGCTTCGCGTCTTTAATATTAACTGTTCCAGAAGTGAAACGAATAGATCGTCTACGCGCTAGGGAGCATGGGCATTATGTATTGGTGGATCTTCGTGTAGGTGTTCCTGGTGAAAAGACAATTCAAGAAGGTCATGACATTATCCGCAATATAAAGAAAACCATAATGGAAAATCACCCTGATGTAGATGAAGTTCTCATACACTTAAATCCTTGGTATGATAATGAGAAATAAACCGGTATGATGACCCTTCTAATTAAAATGTTGGGGGATATCACGGAATATTCGTTAGCCAAAATAAATGGCAACTTTCAGTGCATCTGAAGATTGCCATGTTTCTTAGCGTATGTTTTCCGCGTTTTGCTGGTGGGACACCTTAATGAACTAACGGGTGCGTTCGTATTATAAGGTTAGCCAGTTTTTTAAACTGTACCCTATAGAGTAGACACTAAAAAAAGGTCTGCTCTATAGGGTACTTTTATGTATAATGAAAAAAATGGGAGAATCGGAGAACAATTAAATGCCAAAAAAACTCTTTACTGAGAAAGAA
>NZ_JANZMJ010000060.1:0-7967 GCF_025175645.1 Peribacillus aracenensis | reverse complement strand
CTTCTGCGAAGTTTTTAACTTATTTTAAATCGCTGTGTTTTTCAGCGACCATTTCATCTTATCATTTTCATAGTAAGAAGTCAATAGTTATTTCTTTCAGCAATCTGCCGAAAGTGATGAAGTTTTTTCGTTTGTCTTAGTTGGTGCTTATTTATATTAATCCTTTCCCAATATAAAGTCAACACATTTTATACATTTCTTTGTTAAATGATTTAATCACTTAATGGAATAAATGTATTAGTCGTACCCTGGCTTCCGCTTGAAATATATACATCAAACAAAATCATTGCCTCCACCCAATTTATTGATTCATAGACCCGTTTGAAACACATTCCCCTTCAACCTGATAATGCTTTTGGCAAAACCCATAAAACCCGCAAGTGATAAGTAACGGCAATAACAAACTGTATAGATGAAGAAACGTATAATTAGATGTATAAATCGAATAATGAAACCTGATTGTTCATTTCGAATGAATTGATTTAAAATAAACCGCTAAATCACGGGATTACATTGTCCAAATATTAAAAAATTTTTTTTACAATTTTACTTTCATGTACTATAATAAATATATTTTAAAAATTTCAGGAGAGACTTTTAATCATTATAAAAATAGTTGGGAGAGGAATTTATAAATGATTAATAAAAACACATCTTTGAGGATGCAAAGTATCGTTTTTATTGGCTTTATGGGGGTAGGAAAGACAACGATCGGTCAGAAAGTAGCAAGGAAATTATATAGGGACTTTATTGACATAGATCAAGAAATTGAAAAGGAATTCAATATGCCCACTACGGAAATATTCAAGAAGTTTGGGGAAAAAGCTTTTCGCGAAAAAGAAAAAAGTGTGATTGAAAGCTTTAGTCAACAGCAATTGAAAATCATTTCAGTTGGAGGCGGGGCATTTTTACAAGAGGATATACGGAATATCTGTTTATCCAATTGCATTGTCTTTTATCTGGACTTATCTTGGGAATACTGGAAAGAAAGAATAGGCTTACTAATTGATAGTAGACCTGTTTTACAAAGTCGGTCACTTGAGGAAATTGAAGAACTCTTTTACACAAGACAAGAAATATACTCCTATCATCATTCAAAAGTGAATACCAATGATCTTGATGTTGATGAAGTGGCAGACTTCATAGTCGATTCATTAAAAGTGGCCTGGGATATTTATGAACCGCTTAAGTAAAACCATCCTTTTTGTTATGTAATCAATGTTCCCAATAAAAGAATAATAGAAAAGATGAAAAGGGTACAGCGGTATGGATACCTAACCTCCTGTAAACTAATCACCTTTTTATTTTTCTTTTTTAGGAAGACTCTCTAATAATCAGTTCTGGATTCAATATGATTCGCTGTTGTTCACGTTCAACTTTCTCCATTTGCTGATACAGAAGATTCGCCGCCTCCTTTCCTATACGTCTAGGGAATGAGGAAATGGTCGTTAACGGAGGATGATAGATTTCTGCGACTGGAACGTTATCGAACCCTACGATATCTATATCTTTTCCAGGTGTATATCCTTTCATCATTAATCCTTGCATAACACCGAAGGCAATTAAGTCACTAAAGCAAAAAATTGCAGTAGGCGGATTAGGATTCTCAAGTACTTTCAATACAGCCTCCAGCCCTCCTTCCCGTGTAGGGGCACTATCTATCACCAACGAATCATCCACTTCCAATCCCGCTCTTGAAAGAGCTTCACGGTATCCCTCCATTCTTTCAATCCAAGTAGAAGATTCCTTGATGCCACCAAGAAGCGCAATTCTTTTATGCCCCTTTCCAAGGAGATGCTCAACAGCGATCTTGGCTCCTTCTGGATAGTCTATGCCTACATAGTCGCTATTCACTCCAGGTAGTTCCCTGACAGCAAGGACCATCGGCGTGTCAATTTCATTTAACCGTTCAATTGTATCTTGTGAGCTTTCAGAGACAGGACAAAGAATCAGGCCTCCCACCCTATGTTCCATCATGGTCGAAAGGAGATGGTCTTGCTTGGCAACCGAGTCGAATGTAGTCCCCAGCAACACTGTATAACCAACCTCATCCAATGCATCGTGAACGCCTATCAGGAATTCAGAAAAAAAGGTATTTGATATGTCGGTAATAATGATTCCTACAGTATCGGAACTCTGCGACCTTAGGTTTGCTGCAATTCTATCGTAAACATAGCCTAATTCATGCATGGATTTTAATACCTTTTTTCGCGTCGCTTCCGATATCCGGGGGTTATTACGAACGATAAGGGAAGCAGTGGATGTAGATACCCCAGCATGTTTCGCTACCTCTTGCAGCGTGACCCGTCCTTTTTTGGATTGTTTCATAGTTCAATCACCATCTTGAATGTATTTTTGATATACTTATTATTATCATGTTCTTACTATAATAATAATATAGTTACTGTCATTATTACACCCTTGCTTTTGGAACATGGCTATCTCATCGATTAATAATCCCTCCAATACATCTATATCAAAAAAACGCCACCCTAGTTCTAGAAGATGGAGTTTTAATAATCCTTCAATATTTTAGCCATGGTTAAATATGGTCTGATGCTGTGTCAATTTTTTATACCGGTAATAAACAAAAGCTGCAGCTAGGATTCCTATCGTTGCAATAAAGCAATCGAAAAAAAATATATGCGATATATCCCCACTCTTAGCTATCAAGCCCGTTGCAATTGGTAAAATGACGCTCGCCAAACTGGATGCCGTCGCAACGATCCCCGTTACAGTTCCTTTTTTCCTCCAGAATAGTTCAGTCATTATTGCAATGGTTAATTGAAATATCCCAGCTGTCGATGCTCCAAGGAAAAAGGAGCTAATACTCAAGACAATAGGTGAATGTATCGTTAATATGATGATTACCGTAAGTAAAGTAATCATTGGATAAAGCAATATCACCGTCACCGGCTTAATCCATTTGTTTAATAAAATGGATAATAGCAGGACGGAAATTAGTGATCCAACACTATAAAAGCTCAATAATTTAATTGCATCTGAAGATGACATCCCTGCAACTTCCTGGCCGAAACTCGGTAGCCAGATTTGCGAAACTGTAAATAACGCAGTTGATGTAAACCCAATTATGATTAGCGCGACTCCTTCGCTCCAAAATTTTGGTTCAGTTATGAACCTGTTCATATGCAAAACCTCCTCATGACTGACAGCGTCGGATTTGCTTTTTGGAAATGAAGCGGACAACATAAAAAACAAATTCATGAAATAGATGACAGCCGGTAATAAAAATGCAAACCCGTAAAATAATTGATTCCTAGCAAGAAACAGGATGAGGAATGGTAGGATTGTTGCACCAAGTGAACCAAAAGCCTTGACCATGACACTGGCGGAACCAGCAGATTCAGGAAACATTTCAGTTAGCGCCGGATATGTACCCGCATCCATGGCTGAGTTGGAAATTCCCGCAAGTAAAGCAAATACAAAGGCCATTTCATATGTGGGGGAAAATGGAATCCCAATTAAAAAAACTCCCATTATAACCGAAGAGACAATGACCAATGGCTTTCTTCCAAATTTATCCGATAATACTCCCGAGAGACCATACGTGAGTAATCTACCTATTCCTATAGCTGCAATAAGATAACTGATGCCAGTAGAGTCCGTATCCCATTGTTCTGTTAAAGAGGGCATGTTTGAGGCGAGAATTATATTTACCATCCCCAGCAGAAAATAGTTAATATACATGCCAGATGCCGCTTTAAAATACTGATTTTTCATTATTACACCCCTCTAAAAAATCCCGTTGTGTTTCTCCCCTAGAACACTTTAATGCAAATGTAATTACATTAAAGCCTCCCCTTTATGTTATCCATTTATATGAAAACCACTTTTCAAAAAAAAAACGCTAAGAAAAACAAGGATTTCACTCCCTGCATTTTCTTAGCTCCGAGGTTTCACTCATTTGATGAGAATCATATAACGATGATGCACATCGATTATGACTAAACCTCTATTACGATAAAATGAAGAATAATCTCCAGAGTGGAATCATCTTATTCTGCAAACAATTGCTCTTTGATGTAATCAACAGGCATCTGTTGACCTGTCCATAATTCAAAGGCCAATGCACCTTGCCAAAGCATCATCCCAAGGCCATTAATGGCTGTAGCACCGGCAGCCTCAGCTTGTTCCATTAGTTTTGATTTACGTGGGATGTATACAACATCGGTTACGATTAAATCAGGGCGCAGCATTGATTCGTCTTGAATGACACTTAAGCCTTCAAGTGGTTTCATGCCAACGCCGGTTCCATTTGCCAAAATATCACTAGTTGCGATTTCAGCCTTTAGTTGTCCAACATTTTCAAGAGGGTATACATTGGCTTTCACATTTAAGTGCTTCATATCTTCATTGATGATCCGTACATTCTCTACTGCTTGCGGGAAGAAAGCATCATCACGAGCAAAAATGCTGATTTCCGCCACACCTTCCAGCGCAGATTGAATGGCAATTGGAGTGGCAGCCCCGCCAGAACCGATAAGAGTCATTTTCTTGCCTTTAATATCTATACCATGTTCTTTTAGGTTCCGAGTATATCCCATTCCATCGGTACTGTGACCTACGAACTTTCCATCGACATTGACAACTGTATTAACGGCCCCGGAAAATTTAGCACTGTCTGCCAATTCATCAAGATATGGAAGTATTTTCATTTTATTTGGCATGGATACGTTAAATCCTTTTACATTTAATGCACGCATCCCTTTGACTGCATCTTCCAGCTGTTCATTTCCAACTTCAAATGCTAAATAAGCGCAATTCAAGCCTAATTTATCGAAAGCCAAATTATGCATGGCAGGTGATAAAGAATGTCCGATAGGTGTTGCCAGCAATCCTACTAATTCCGTTTTTCCATTAATGCGTCCTAGATTTTCCATGTTTTATTCCCCCTGTTTTTTAAAATCTTATATAAATTCCTTCTTGAAAGGAATTATGAGTTAAATGTTTTGATCAATGATCTCCATTACATCTCTTAATTGAGCAACAGGAATTTGTCCTGGGGCAGATGCTTCTTTTCCGGCACCGAATGTACAAGCAGAACCAAACACCGCACCTGATAATCGACTGACCAGGCCTGTGCCCGACATTGACATCGTAATGAATGGACGATCGGCATACTTTGTTTTCATCATGTAAGTTGCATCTAATAAAACGAGTAAGTCACCAACCGTCTGGGGCATTACAGCGATTTTTGGAATATGGGCTCCAAATTCCTGCATTTTACGTAATCGGTAAATGATTTCTTCTTTTGCTGGTGTCTTATCGAAATCATGGTTACACATTACTACGTATACGCCATTTTCCTCAGCTACCTTTACAGTCTCCTTCACTGATGATTCTTCAAAAAACAACTCCACATCGACAAGATCAATCTTTTTCGTGCCAATTGCTGCATGAAGAAGTTTGAAATAATATTCATCGCTGATTTCCTTATTCCCGCCTTCCTTATGGCTTCTAAAAGTGAAAAGCAGCAAAGTATTGGGTACAGCACTCCTAAGTTTAGAGATCATATCCGAAACAGCTTCTAAGCTTTCAACTTGTTCATAGACATCTACTCGCCATTCGATGATATCTGGCTGCAGTGCATTTACCGTTTCAACTTCTTTAAGCAGTTCTTCTTCAGTTGTTCCCATCAGTGGAACGATGATCTTTGGTACCCCTTCTCCGATCGTTACGTCTTTGATCGTGATTGTTTTCATGGATGTTTCCCCCTTTTATCATTATCTTCAGTGGAGATTCATGCCCCGCTGATTTTCGGCTAAACCGTTAATTGGAAACCTTAATTACCTTTTTGTATCGATAGGCAACGAATACGGCCAATATAATACTAACTAACGCAATTGCCACATCAAACAAGAAGACCGCAGATAAACCCGCACTCTTAGAAATGATGCCTGTAACGAAAGGTATGATAATAAAGGCTGAACTGGCTGCAATGTTTACATATGAAGTAATCGTCCCTTTATTGGCAGGGAAGAACTCTGTTATTATTGTCATGGCCAATTGGAACACCCCTGCAGTTGAAAGCCCAATGAAGAAAGCGCTCAAAACAGTTATAAATGGTTGTTGGATGTATAGGAGTGACAATAAAGATAATGCTGCAATGATCGGATAAATAATCATGACGGTAATGGGCTTAATTACTTTATTCAATAGAACTGCTAGTAATATGACAGAAACAAGGGAGCCAATGCTATAGTAACTAAGCAATTGAACAGCCTTAGCCTGGGTTAGCCCCAATACAGCTTGACCAAAGTTCGGGAGCCAGACTTGAACCAGCATGAATAAAGCAGTTGATGTGAAGCCTAATAGTATGACGGCAACCCCCTCTTGGGCAAACTTCGGTTTTGAGAGGAATTGGTGTTGAACCGGCACAGCTTGTTCATCATCTTGAGTCTGGCGTTGAGCTTTATGATCCGGGAATGAAACCTTAAGGAGGAAAAGCCCATTAACAAGATAAACAGCAGCCATCAAGAAGAATGTATATCCGTAAAACATATCTCTAGCCATAAAGAACGCCATGATAAATGGTAGAAGTGCGGCCCCGACTGAAACGAACGCTTTTATTAATACAGTAGCGGAACCTGCTTTCTTTTGAAAAGCCTCGATAAGTGCTGGATACGTACCAGCATCCAAAAATGAGTTTGCAACACCAGCACACACAGCAAATATAAATGCCAATGTGTAGTTAGGAGCCAAAGGTATACCTATGAGGAAGATCAGGTAGATAAAAGATGCTGAAACGACAAACGGCTTCCTTCCTAACTTATCCGACAGTCTACCGGCGAAAAACAATGAAACTAACTTACCGATTCCTATTGCAGAGACCAAGTAACTTATCCCTGAGGCACTTGTATTTAATTGTTCGGATAAGTTTTCCATATTTGACCCAATGATAATATTGATCATGCCTAAAATAAAATAGCTAATATATAAACCTGTTGCCATTTTTATAAATGGATTTTTCATGAAACACACCCCTATTAAAAAAGTTATCGAAATGCAATTTGATTCTTAAGCCTTTCAGAAGTTTCCCCCTTACCCCATACCACAAATTTAAGAAACAAGTTACGTACTTACTAAATAAAAACAATAAACTTCATTAGGTTAACCGGCTTAAGTTAGTACATCGTTCTACTAACTTTCACAAACTAGTATATCGTTCTACTAATCTTAGTTATTATAAGTACATCGTTCTACTAATAATAATTGGTATATCGTTATACTTAACAATTAGTTTCTAAATTCAAAAGGTATTGAATTAACTCTTACGCTAAAGTTTTTTAGTTAACTTTCTTTAGTATATCGTTCTACCAAACTATTATACTGCGCTAATTTAATTGTGTCAAACACATGAAGCGATCCCTCATACTCATTACTTTTAAATTTCAAAGGTTCTCATTTTTGAACCTATTCACCTTAAAAGTTCAGCCATCCTTTGATTTGTTAGTGTTCATACAAGATGAAGAACACTTTTATTTACAGTGGCGCAAATTATTTTATTATTTATGAAGGCTCCCTTCCTTTTCGATATTCTCCACTTTTTTATTTACCTGTTTCTGAATAAGTTACCTGTTTCTGAATAAATTTCTTTTTGGCTAAAATATATGCAATGCTGCTTATTTAAACTAATTATCCAGTTATTTGCAATCGATTTGAATAACTCGTATCTAAGTAAGGTTGGAAGAACATCTCGCTTTATATCCCATATACAGAAGTTGTTAGATCATCCTTGATAGAGGCTGAAATCGAAAGGCGGTTCTCATTTTTATTTAGAATCGTTTTGACCCATCCTCATAATTGGTTTTATAACACAAAAAAAGACCAGCCGGATGGCTGATCTTTTAAATGGCTTGGCGGCGTCCTACTCTCACAGGGGGAAACCCCCAACTACCATCGGCGCTGAAGAGCTTAACTGCCGTGTTCGGAATGGGAACGGGTGT
>NZ_JANZMJ010000005.1:0-230372 GCF_025175645.1 Peribacillus aracenensis | reverse complement strand
CTACGTGCGGACGGGATAAGTGCTGAAAGCATCTAAGCATGAAGCCCCCCTCAAGATGAGATTTCCCATGGCGCAAGCTAGTAAGATCCCTGAAAGATGATCAGGTTGATAGGTCAGAGGTGGAAGCGTGGCGACATGTGGAGCTGACTGATACTAATAGATCGAGGACTTAACCAACGCTTTTTAAAAAATGAAATACCTTCTTATTATCTAGTTTTGAAGGAATGAAAATTTCTTCTTGCATTTTCTCAAAAAGACGTTATAATAATATATGTCTTGAAAAAATGTTAACATTGTTTGGTGACGATAGCGAAGAGGTCACACCCGTTCCCATTCCGAACACGGCAGTTAAGCTCTTCAGCGCCGATGGTAGTTGGGGGTTTCCCCCTGTGAGAGTAGGACGTCGCCAAGCAGGTTTCATATGGAGGATTAGCTCAGCTGGGAGAGCATCTGCCTTACAAGCAGAGGGTCGGCGGTTCGATCCCGTCATCCTCCACCATTTTACACCTGCCGGTGTAGCTCAACTGGTAGAGCAACTGACTTGTAATCAGTAGGTTGGGGGTTCAAGTCCTCTTGCCGGCACCATTTTAAAATAGTACAAGCACGAGCCATTAGCTCAGTTGGTAGAGCATCTGACTTTTAATCAGAGGGTCGAAGGTTCGAATCCTTCATGGCTCACCATTTTATATGCGGGTGTGGCGGAATTGGCAGACGCACCAGACTTAGGATCTGGCGCCGCAAGGCGTGGGGGTTCAAGTCCCTTCACCCGCATCTTTCATGCGGAAGTAGTTCAGTGGTAGAATACAACCTTGCCAAGGTTGGGGTCGCGGGTTCGAATCCCGTCTTCCGCTCCACTTTTCGTATGTGCCGGGGTGGCGGAACTGGCAGACGCACAGGACTTAAAATCCTGCGGTAGGTGACTACCGTACCGGTTCGATTCCGGTCCTCGGCACCATCATAATATGCGCCCGTAGCTCAATTGGATAGAGCATCTGACTACGAATCAGAAGGTTGTAGGTTCGACTCCCGCCGGGCGCACCATGTTTTTATTGCGGGAAGTAGCTCAGCTTGGTAGAGCACTTGGTTTGGGACCAAGGGGTCGCAGGTTCGAATCCTGTCTTCCCGACCACGTGATTTTTAATGAATGGGGCCTTAGCTCAGCTGGGAGAGCGCCTGCCTTGCACGCAGGAGGTCAGCGGTTCGATCCCGCTAGGCTCCACCATTTTTCAATCAGAAACTTATATTATATTGGCGGTGTAGCTCAGCTGGCTAGAGCGTACGGTTCATACCCGTGAGGTCGGGGGTTCGATCCCCTCCGCCGCTACCAATAAATATAAGGACCTTTAGCTCAGCTGGTTAGAGCAGACGGCTCATAACCGTCCGGTCGTAGGTTCGAGTCCTACAAGGTCCACCATATTCACTTTTTAAAAGCCATGGAGGTATACCCAAGTTCGGCTGAAGGGATCGGTCTTGAAAACCGACAGGGGAGTCAAATCCCGCGGGGGTTCGAATCCCTCTACCTCCTCCATTTTTCAAAAAGCAGCAAGTTGTTTTGAAACACCCTTACATAAAGGATGCGGACGAAACGCTATACACGAAAACTTGATGCAAATCGTTTCATTATTACCGTCGCGGGGTGGAGCAGTCCGGTAGCTCGTCGGGCTCATAACCCGAAGGTCGCAGGTTCAAATCCTGTCCCCGCAATTATTAGGTCCCGTGGTGTAGCGGTTAACATGCCTGCCTGTCACGCAGGAGATCGCGGGTTCGATTCCCGTCGGGACCGCCATTTTTAAAATTCAATACATATGTGGCTCAGTAGCTCAGTCGGTAGAGCAAAGGACTGAAAATCCTTGTGTCGGCGGTTCGATTCCGTCCTGAGCCACCATATTCTAAAAAATTACGGCGATTGTGGCGAAGTGGTTAACGCACCTGATTGTGGTTCAGGCATTCGTGGGTTCGATTCCCATCAGTCGCCCCATTTCGCGGGTGTAGTTTAGTGGTAAAACCTCAGCCTTCCAAGCTGATGATGAGGGTTCGATTCCCTTCACCCGCTCCAAATATGGGCCTATAGCTCAGCTGGTTAGAGCGCACGCCTGATAAGCGTGAGGTCGATGGTTCGAGTCCATTTAGGCCCACCATATTCATTGTTCCGCAGTAGCTCAGTGGTAGAGCATTCGGCTGTTAACCGAACGGTCGTAGGTTCGAGTCCTACCTGCGGAGCCATGGGGAAGTACTCAAGAGGCTGAAGAGGCGCCCCTGCTAAGGGTGTAGGTCGCGCGAGCGGCGCGAGGGTTCAAATCCCTCCTTCTCCGCCAGTTGGCCCGTTGGTCAAGCGGTTAAGACACCGCCCTTTCACGGCGGTAACACGGGTTCGAATCCCGTACGGGTCATAACAAAAAGGGAAGCATACATGAATGTATGCTTCTTTTTTTCATTTCTTTTCATTGATATAACTATCTTTTTGTTTATAGGGAATGTCTCCAAGATTGGATTCTATGTTTTCTTCCTCCAGTGTATCTTCATATACCTTTTGCTTTTTGTTCGGTATGTTCACTCTATTTTTTCCTTCGATATCATTTGCGGCATATCCTTCATAGTCTTCAGGAAACCCATTCGTTTCATCCTCAGTTTTATAAAGATCATTATAATTGTCATGATCGCCTGTGTAATCGGATGGTGTTTCGGATGTACCGAATTTGGCAACTTCACCAAAGCTATCTTCTTTATCCACCATTTCGATTCCATGACGATTTTCAAAATGATCACCCATGGATGGGATTAGTATATCCTCTTCCGCAGGCCGGTCTTGTGAAATCGACCGTTCTGGAGCATGCTCGACACAGTAGAGGGTGCTTGGGATCGCTTCAAGCCTCTCGATGGGGATTTCCCTATTGCAGGTTTTACAATGGCCATACGAGCCTTCCTCCATGGCTTTCAAAGCTTCATCGATTTTCTCCATTTCGGATTGTGCATGTTCATCGAGTGCTTGATTCCGCTCCATCTCGAATAATTCGGTACCAAGATCAGCAGGATGATTATCATAGGATGATAATTCCCCTACGGATTCGGTCTGGCTTTTATCCAGAACGGATTGTTCATCATTTTGAATTCTATTAATTAGCTCATTTTTTTCTTGAAGCAGTTCTTTTTTGAATTTTTGCGTTTGTTGTTTCGTTGCCATATCGGATTCACTCCTTCTAAAGTCTAAATCTCATTTATATTGGTAAGATGGTTGTATTATCTATTACCCGAATCGGAGTATAGGAAAACAATAAGGAACGGATGATAGAAAAAAGGACTGAGCGAATGAGCTCAGTCCCAGGAGATTATATAAGATAGCTGATGAATAATCCAATGGCCATGAGTAAGCCAAAGAAGGTGTTCGTTTGGGCCGTGGCTTTCATTGCTGGCACCATCGTGATCGGCTGCGTTTTACCTACGAAGCCTTTGATTGCGGCCAGGGCTTTCGGGATGCTTAGGAAGGCAAGGAGGATCCACACCGTTACGCTTCCGGTAAGGACTAGCCCAACTAGCCATAGATAAGAGAATGCGAACATGATTGCCATGAATGTCAGGGCGTTTTTCCGGCCCATGACTACCGGCATCGTTTTGCGGCCATGTGCCTTATCTCCGTCATGGTCACGCAGGTTATTCGATAAGTTGATCAACCCGACCAATATTCCACTTGGAATGGCAATTAAGATGGCTGTTGAAGAAACATCACCGGTTTGAATGAAAAAGGCGATCAGGATTATCAAAAAGCCCATGAACAAACCAGAAAAAAGTTCCCCGAATGGTGTATATGAAATGGGCAGGGGGCCGCCTGTATAAAGATAGCCGACAAGCATGCAAACCAGTCCTACTGCAGCAAGCCACCAAGATGATGCGGCACAGATATAGATTCCAATTATCAAGGCGATGGCATACATGCCAAGGGCCAAGTTCATGATTAGTTTGGGGGTCATCCCATGACGGACGATCCCGCCGCCGATGCCTACGGATTCCTCCGTATCCAAGCCCCTCTTGAAATCATAGTATTCATTGAATAAATTGGTTGCAGCTTGTATCAGGATGCTTGCAATCATCATGGCAGCGAATAATAACCAATTCACTCCATCTTCCAAAAGTGCAATGACAGTTCCAAGCAAGACTGGAACAAAAGCTGCGGTTAGTGTATGTGGACGAATTAACTCCCACCAAATCTTCCAGGTCCGTTTAAGGGGAAGTCCGTCGTATTCTGTTTGCATTATTTCTCTCCTCAAAATCATTATTGGTTCTCTCGAAATTATAACAAATATTGAAATGTTGCACAAAAGGTTATCCTAATAAATGCAGGAAAATTGGGCAAGGGTATATTTGGAATTCATAAATGGTGCATTTCCAGAATCAAGGATATTTCTCTACATTCGCTAAGATTCATATAATAAGGAAAAAAGCAGGAAAGAATCGTTCGGTAAAGGGGCGTTTTATTGACATGAGGTTCAAGGGAGGTGTATCTTTAAATAGGTTAAAAAGCTTTTAAAATGTACATTTGGGGGGATTTTTTTGGCTATCTCAGAGGAAACTGAACAGTTTCAGGGACTGGCTTCAGCTATACAAAAGGCGAAGGACTTGAATGATCAAGTTCTATTCAGTCATATTAAGAAAGTTAATTGCAGCAACCCCCTTTCATTTTATCAAGCTGGAAGAGAACGGTACGCGGGTGAACGCTTTTTCTGGGAGGATCCTGCAAAGGATATAACCATCACCGGTTTAGGCAATGTTAAGAAACTCAAAGCGGCATCGAATGCCGAACGTTATAGAGAAGTCGAAAAGAGCTGGATCAAACTGCAGAATACTGCTGTCAAAACAGGAGTGACCGATGTAGAAGCGACAGGTCCGTTACTGTTTGGGGGCTTTTCTTTTGATTATGAAACGGACAGTACGCTCCTGTGGAATCAGTTCGGGGACAACCTGTTTTATATACCTGCCTTCATGCTGTCAATAGTGGGGAAACAAGCTTACTTAACGACAAACTTACTATGTTCGCCTGATGATTCAGAAAAACTCTTCATAGATATGATAAATGAACGGGAAGCTTTCCTTTTCGAAAGCTTGGATGGAAATGGATCGGGTGTGAATTCCCTGGTTATGCAGAGGGAAGTCGAACCTGAGGAATGGAAGCGGACGGTCGAAGAGGCTGTTCAGGAAATCAAGACGACAGATCTCGACAAGATC
This sequence comes from Peribacillus aracenensis, assembly GCF_025175645.1. Taxonomy (NCBI): domain Bacteria; kingdom Bacillati; phylum Bacillota; class Bacilli; order Caryophanales; family Bacillaceae; genus Peribacillus; species Peribacillus aracenensis. The sequence goes on along the minus strand of NZ_JANZMJ010000005.1, from coordinate 225,155 downwards.
GTTTTGGCAAGGGAGCTTCGACTTGCTTTTGAACGTTCCATCGATTCAGGGAAAGTGCTTGAACAATTGATTGCTGAGCAGCCTTTAAGCTATATTTTCAGTTTGGAGGCTGGCGGTGACTGTTTTGTAGGTGCCACCCCTGAACGTTTAATCAAGAAAAAGGGAAATGAAGTTTTTTCAACCTGTCTTGCCGGATCGATGGGGCGAGGGAAAGATGAGCAGGAAGATGTTTGTCTTGGTGAAGAATTGCTTCATGACCAAAAGAATTTACAAGAGCATCAATATGTCGTGTCGATGATATCCAATGCTTTTGATTCTGTATGCGAAAAGGTGATGGTTCCTGCAGAACCGACACTTATGAAAAACCGTCATATCCAGCATTTGTACACACCGGTCCGCGGTATATCCAAGGAGGGCGTCACGATTTTTGAATTCGTCGAGAAACTCCATCCTACACCTGCCATGGGCGGACTTCCAAAAGAAAAGGCCGTTGTCCGGATCCGGGAAATGGAAGGTCTTGAACGTGGCTTTTATGCGGGTCCTTTAGGTTGGGTGGATACGTATGGAAACGGGGAATTCGCTGTAGGGATTCGTTCTGCCCTTATACAGAACAATGAGGCATCCCTCTTTGCCGGATGCGGGGTAGTCGAAGATTCGACTCCCGAAAGTGAATTCCGGGAAACAGGGATTAAATTCAATCCGATGTTAAGTGCTTTAGGAGGAAATCTTAATGAATGACCGAGATGCATTGACAGCGTATGCTGCTTCATTCGTCGATGAGCTGGCACAAAATGAGGTGAAGCATGTGGTGGTGAGCCCAGGTTCACGATCCACGCCTATAGCTTTGTTACTAGTGGAACATCCTGATATCAAAATTCATATTAATGTGGATGAGCGTTCGGCTGCTTTTTTTGCCCTTGGTTTGGCTAAGGCCTTAAAAGAACCTGTCGGACTTCTTTGTACGTCCGGTACAGCCGCAGCAAACTACTACCCAGCCGTCATTGAGGCTTTCTATTCAAGAGTGCCGCTTATTGTGCTTACTGCTGACCGCCCGCATGAATTGCGTGATGTCGGAGCCCCGCAGGCGATCGATCAACTACATCTTTACGGGAGACATGTAAAATGGTTTGTCGAAATGGCACTTCCTGAAAGCACGGATGGGATGATGCGGTATGCCAGAACGGTCGGCGCAAGGGCGGTGGCTACAGCGGCGGCTGAACCTGCAGGGCCTGTACATTTGAATTTCCCGCTTCGTGAACCATTGATTCCGGATCTGGAGAAAGCAAAGGAGTACAGGCAAAATAAAATAACGCCTGCAGTGGTGATTGACAGTGGAGAACGGTCACTGTCCGCATCACAAATAGAAGCTGTTGCAACTACATTGTCACAAGCTAAGCAAGGTATCATCGTATGTGGCGAATTACCGCATCCCGAGATGAAGGAAGCCATCGTCGCATTAGCGGAAAAACTTGCTTTTCCTATACTGGCTGATCCCCTTTCGCAGTTAAGGAGTGGTAGTCACGACAAAGCCGTCATAATTGATGCGTACGATACGTTTTTGCGCGATGAAACGGCAAAAGCGGCTTTCAGGCCGGAAGTGATCTTGCGTTTCGGGGCAATGCCTGTTTCTAAACCCTTATTGTTATTCATGAAAAAACAAAAACAGGCAATCACTTTGGTCGTCGATGGCGGAGCAGGCTGGCGTGAACCAGCCGGATTGGCAACGAATATGATTTACAGCGAAGAGAAAGATTTTTGTTTGAAAATGGCTGATAAAATTATTTCTTCCCCTGATGATGAATGGCTTCGCTTATGGCAGACCGTCAACGGTACGACGAAGGATGCCCTGGCCTCCGTCAGGGATGAATCGGAGTTAAGTGAAGGCAAGCTGTTCGCCCTGCTTGCTGATATGATGCCATTGAAATCGACGCTGTTTGTCGGGAATAGCATGCCCATACGTGATTTAGATACCTTCTTTTTGAATAATGGAAAAGGAATCAAGACAATGGCAAATCGAGGTGCGAATGGGATCGATGGTGTCGTTTCGACCGCTCTTGGCGTAAGTACGGTATCGAAAAATACAGTGCTGGCGATCGGGGATTTAAGCTTTTTCCATGATATGAATGGCTTGCTTGCAGCAAAGCTTCAAAAACAAAATATCACGATATTGCTTGTTAATAATGATGGCGGCGGCATATTCTCCTTCTTGCCTCAGGCGAATGAGAGGGAACATTTCGAAACGCTATTCGGCACGCCTCATGGGCTTGATTTTTCCCATACTTCCCAACTTTATGGCGGTAAATACAACAAGGTGCAAAGTTGGGGTGAGTTTGAGAAGGTATTTACGGAGTCATTCGAAATTCAAGGTCTGAAAATCATCGAAGTACCGACAGAAAGAGAGTCCAATTTACAAAAGCATCGAAATTTGTGGAGCTTTGTTTCCCAGGAAATAAAAATGGTGTTAGATAGGGAAATATCATGAATATTGTCAGCAAGGATGTCAATTATGCTGTTGAAATAACGGGAAATGGAGATCCTCTTGTACTTTTACATGGATTTACGGGAAATCGGGATACATGGAAATTCCTCATTCCGCTACTGAGTGACAGGTATACCATGATAATGGTCGACATCATCGGTCATGGCATGTCCGCGTCACCAGCCGATCATCGGAGGTATGAGATGGAGCGTGTGGCTGAGGATATCAAGCATATTTTGGATGTGTTACATTTCCCGAAAGCCCATATCCTTGGATACTCGATGGGCGGAAGGCTCGGATTGGGATTTGCCTGTTTGTATCCTGAGTATGTTGATACACTGATATTGGAGAGCGCTTCACCAGGCCTTTTAACAGAAGGGGAACGGGAAGTCCGAAGGGAAAATGATAGGAAGCTTGCCGAACGGGTTCTTGTAAATGGAATGGAAGCATTTGTGGATCAATGGGAAAACATCCCGCTATTTGAAAGTCAAAAACGTTTGTCGGCCAAAACGAGGTCAGCCATTCGGGAGCAGCGGTTGGCGAATGACCCTGCCGGTCTTTCCAATAGCCTTCTTGGTATGGGGACAGGCAGTCAGGCTTCATACTGGGAACAACTGCAAACTCTTGATTTCCCAGTGCTTCTTGTAACCGGTGAACTCGACCGTAAGTTTTGTGACATTGCGGACTCCATGATGGGAAAGCTGAAGCGGGCCGAGTGGAAAATAATAAATGATGCGGGACATGCGATTCATGTGGAAGTTGGAGAAAAGTTTGGTAAAATAATAAGTGAGTTTTTAAAGCGAAATAAAAGGAGGAATTAAGATGACGATACAATGGGAAACAATACGTGAGTATGATGAAATTCTGTATGAAAAATATAACGGGATTGCTAAAGTGTCCATCAACCGACCACATGTACATAATGCATTCACGCCAAAAACGACTGCTGAAATGATTGATGCATTCGCAAGGGCGCGTGATGATTCAAGCATTGGTGTCATTATTTTAACAGGTGTAGGCGGCAAAGCATTCTGTTCAGGCGGAGATCAAAAAGTACGCGGAAATGGCGGATATGTAGGTGAAGATAACATTCCGCGTCTAAATGTTCTTGATTTGCAACGTTTGATCCGTGTAATTCCAAAACCGGTCGTAGCCATGGTTGCAGGATATGCAATTGGTGGAGGAAATGTCTTGAACGTGGTATGTGACTTGACGATTGCTGCTGACAATGCAATTTTCGGACAAACTGGACCGAATGTGGGAAGCTTTGATGCTGGTTATGGTTCTGGCTACCTTGCACGTATCGTGGGTCATAAAAAGGCACGCGAAATCTGGTACCTATGCCGTCAATACAATGCACAGGAAGCATTGGACATGGGATTGGTCAACACGGTTGTACCTTTGGACGAATTGGAAACGGAAACGGTTAAATGGTGTGAAGAAATGCTTGAGAAGAGCCCGACTGCACTTCGTTTCTTGAAAGCGGCAATGAACGCTGATACGGATGGCCTTGCAGGTCTTCAACAATTGGCTGGTGACGCTACACTTTTATACTATACAACAGAAGAAGCAAAAGAAGGCCGCGATGCATTCAAAGAAAAACGCACTCCGGACTTTGGGCAATTCCCTCGTTTCCCTTAATGAAACGTGTGAATCGATGAGACTGACAGCTTGGCGGAAAATCGCCGGGCTGTTTTCTATATCAAAATGGAAGAGGGTAAGCAGCAATGGCAGAAGAAAAGTTGCCGAACTGGCTGAAAAATCGGGCGCATCTTTCACCGGATCGCCCGGCAATTGAGTTTGAAGGTCATACGTATAGCTTTCTTGAACTGCATACATTATCGGAGAAAATGGCTGGTAAGCTGGCAAGCGTTGGTCTGGGCGCTGGCGATTCATGTGCGGTTTTGCTCCGTAACCATATTGATGGTGTCGTCGTTATCCATGCACTACTTTATCTCGGTGTGAAGATTGTGATGCTGAATAATAAGCTAACGGCAAAAGAGCTGTCCTGGCAGATTGGGGATAGTGGATCTGCCCATTTGGTATCAGAAGGCTCCTTCTCCGGCAAACTCTCTGATATTGGTGGGATTCTCCCAGAATTGAACCTTCATTTAATGGAAGAATTGCCGGATGGCACTGCGGAGATACTTCAAGAGTTTTACCTTGAGGATACCGCGACCATCATGTACACATCAGGTACGACAGGAAATCCAAAAGGAGTGATCCAATCATTCGGCAACCATTGGTGGAGTGCCGTCGGGTCGGTTCTGAACCTTGGATTGCATGAGGAAGATTCGTGGTATTGTGCTGTTCCCATCTTTCATATTAGCGGTTTATCCATCCTGATGAAAAATGTGATATATGGCATGAAGGTCGTTTTGGCAGAACGTTTCGATGAACGGGAGGCAAACCGGAGTATCCAGGAAAATGGCGTGACGATCATTTCGGTCGTGACGACAATGCTGAATAGGATGCTGCAGGATTTGAAGGGAGCAAGCTATCCGGCAACGTTTCGCTGTTTCCTGTTGGGCGGCGGCCCTGCACCCGTCCATTTACTTGAGGTATGTAAGGAGAAAGGGATTCCCGTCTATCAAACATATGGGATGACCGAAACGTCTTCACAGATTGTAACACTGGCACCGGAGTATAGCATGACAAAAATCGGCTCGGCGGGAAAGCCTTTGTTTCCTTCGCAGTTACGGATAGAGAAAGACGGAACGATGTGTGAACCGGGTGCAGTGGGCGAAATCGTGGTTTCAGGTCCGAATGTGACGAAAGGCTATTTTAATCGGCTGGATGCTACACAGCAGGCCATTACCGATGGATGGCTTTATACTGGGGACCTTGGTTATCTCGATGAGGAAGGCTTTTTATATGTGCTTGACCGACGCTCGGATTTAATCATTTCCGGCGGTGAAAATGTCTACCCGGCCGAGATCGAAAATGTCCTAAGTAAGCACCCAGATGTTTTCGAAGCGGGAGTAACGGGGACTGACGATGAAAAATGGGGACAGGTCCCACTTGCCTTTGTCGTCTTGCATCAAGGCGCAGAACTTGATGAGAGCGAACTGCTGGAATATTGCAGGGGATATTTGGCATCATATAAAATTCCCCAGAATGTGATTTTTTGCAAGGAGCTTCCCCGGAATGGAGCAAGCAAGCTTTTGAGACGGGAACTGAAGAAGGAAATGGGGGAATGGCAATGAAGTTATCCTCCATTTCCCTTAAGCTCATTAAGGCCCCTTTAAAGCGGTCATTCAAGACGCATCTTGAAACGGTAAGCGATCGGGAAGTGATAATTGTCGAAGCCATGGATGAAGACGGATTGATTGGATACGGGGAAGCTGTTCCTTTTACAAGTCCTTGGTATACCGAGGAAACGATCAAGACATGCTTTCATATGCTGGATGATTTCTTAATTCCGCTGACATTGGCCAGTCAGATCAGGCACCCTGATGAGCTGCCGAACTTATGGAGCGGAATCAGACGGAATGCGATGGCGAAGTCGGCTTTAGAGCAGGCAATCCTTGATTTATATGCGAAGCAGAAAGGAATCTACCTCGGACGGCTGTTTGGCGGCGAACGAAGCGAAGTGGCCGCTGGTGTAGTCGTTGCATCCAATGACATAGAAGATGCGATGCGCCAGATCGAGGATTTTTCCGGATCTGGGTATCAGCGTTATAAAATAAAAATCAATCCTCAAAGTGATCTGGAGTTTTTAGGGGAAATACGTCGGGCCTATCCCGATATCCCGCTAATGGCAGATGCCAATTCAGCGTACAGTCTGGGTGACATCCCGCATCTTCAGAAGCTTGATTCGTTTAAGCTGATGATGATTGAGCAGCCGCTTGGACATGACGACATTGTGGAACATTCTTTTTTGCAGAAACAACTGCAGACACCCATTTGCCTTGATGAAAGCATAAATTCATTTCATGATGCCAAAAGTGCACTGTCGCTCCAAAGCTGTGGGGTGATCAACATTAAGATGGCTAAAGTCGGCGGCTGGATGGAAGCTGTAAGAATCCATGATCTATGCCTGGGTAATGGTGTCCCCGTTTGGTGCGGCGGTATGATTGAATTTGGCATTTCACGTGCACATAATATCGCACTTGCCACATTAAAAGGATTCACGATTCCCGGGGATATATCATCTTCATCCCGTTATTGGGAAGAGGATATAATCGATCCCGAAGTCATTGTCGAAAATGGCATGATCCAAGTTCCCGATAAAGCTGGAATCGGTTTTGCCATCAATGAAAAACGATTAAAGGAATTGACTACATATAGTAAACTGTACAAATGAAAACATCAAAAGAGGTGCATTACGGCCTCTTTTGATTAAAATATTGATAATCTTCCTTTTTTCCTCCCACGTTTTGTGTAACTCACCCTTTTAGTATTTTTTTGACAGGAATCCCACCCTTTTGGTAAATGATTTAATAGGATAAATAAAATATAAGTTTGAAGTTTCGATTGGCATCCCCCGATCCATGATTTTTTAAAGGGTATGACTGGTTAACCTAGGCCCTGATAAACTATATTTTTTTCGGAAAATGGGGTTTTGTCTATTTTTTCTTTATTGGATTATTTTGTATAATGAAATCAAAAGAATGGCAAACAAGGGAAAGGGAGGGGAGCGTGTATGAAAAAACCGTACCTAATTGCGGAAATTCTACTGAGAAGAGGCATGCCTGACTATGTCATAAAAGAAGTGACGGCTTTGAAGGAATGCGAGCTGTTTCTTTTGAAGAGAAAGTGGGGCCTCTATGACCGGAAGACAGGTGCGTAAAGAATTGAAGTAAAAAGGGAACCGTTCCGAGCCGGTCCCCATGCGTTTTAAGGCTTACTAAGCCGGTACCTATTGACAGGGCGGCCTATGCTGCCATACTGTACGTCAAGCTGAAGGACTTCTTCGCCATGCAAGTATTCGAGATAGCGCCTTGCTGTAACTCTGGCGATACCAATCCCATCAGCCACTTCTTCTGCAGATAGCGACCCAGGCTGGGTCTTTATGAACTTCGTCACTTGCTCAAGAGTCGCGCCATTCAATCCTTTGGGAACATCATATTTCGGACTCGCTTCAGAATGTGTTTTATTTTGAAAGAGAATTCGGTCGAGCTGGGTTTGAGAAATTTGATGGTCAGGTTCAACCTCCATCCGAAAAGCGAAGTATTGTTCCAGCGTATGTTTTAGCCTATCGAATTTAAATGGCTTGATTAAATAGTCAAAAGCCCCGTTCTGCATCATTTTTCTGATCGTTTTCTGATCATTTGCCGCTGAAATGATGATGACATCCACATCAATTTGCTCTTTTCTGATTTGATAAAGTGTATCAACCCCGTTTAAAGAAGGCATGAAGATGTCCAAAATGACAAGGTCGGGTTTAGACTGCCTGATTTTTTCCAGACCTTCAAGCCCGTTTGAAGCTGTATCAACGACTTTAAAAGCAGGCAGGCGCTCAATGAACTGTTTGTTGACCTCTTGGACCATTGGGTCGTCTTCAATTAAAAGTACACGAATTTGGTTAGTCATTTTGGTTCTCCTCTATATCGTGCATGGGAAAAGAAAGAAAAAAGCTTGTTCCTTCGTTAGGGCGTGTTGTGAATTTCATCTCGCCGTTCGCTTTTTTTACAATTTGGTCTATTAGATAAAGACCAATTCCTGATCCTTCCGCACCTTTTGTTGTAAAACCATACTCGAATATATCTTTATGAATGTCCTCGGGAATGCCGGGACCATTATCCTCAAGCACGATTTGACAATGACGTTCATCCTGGTAGATGGATAAATAAACTTGTTTTGTTTCCTCAGAACAATGCTTTAGCGCTGCATATGAGTTTTCGATCAGGTTTCCGATTATCAAAACAAAATCGTGATGATCCAAATCAGCGGGGAATCGGTCCAATTTCGTGTGCTTGTCCATGATGAGCTCGATTCCGAGTTCCCGTCCCAATGAGATCTTACTTAATATCAGCCCCACTAAATTATCATCGTGAATGTGCTTCGTTAAAAACCTGGTCAATTCCTCTTGTTCTTCCGTGATCTGAAAAATGTAATGCAGTGCTTCGTCAAGATTACCGAGCTGGATCAATCCTGCTATCGTATGAAGTTTGTTCATATGTTCATGGTTTTGAACACGCAGGGCTTCAACGAATGCTTTGACACTAGTCAACTCTTCAGCTAGCTTCGTCACATCGGTGCGATCCTGGAAAATGGCTACGGCACCGATCGTTTTATCCGCAATCTTTATCGGTACCCGGTTGCTTACAATATTCCTGTTTTGAACGGAGATTTCCTGATTGAAGATGGGAGATGTCCGATCAAGCACTTCCGGGAGACGGGTATCGTGTATAATATCATTGATATTCTTGCCGATGACTTCACCGTTGATATTGAATATTTGCTTAGCCTTTTCATTGAAAATCGTGATCGTTTCATTATTATCTATGGCGATGACCCCTTCATGCATCGCGTTGAATGCGGCTGTCCTTTCAACCAACATCCGTGAAATTTCATGTGGTTCAAGTTGGAAGGTCTCTTTTTTTATCCTTCTTGCCATGAGCCATGAGCCGCATACCCCGAATAGAAGTGTAAGGACCAGGATAATCGCGATTTCGCCTTTCAGATCCTTGATTAACTCCGGTATCGTAGGCAAGATATTCCCAACCAGGACGACGCCGATTTGCTCTCTATCTTTATCAAGGATCGGGACAAAGGCGCGGACGGAAATGCCAAGTTCGCCAGCCGCCTTTGAAAGATACTCATGCTCAGCGAAAGCAGCGCTTTCATCACTGCTTTCCGAAGGGGTCCCCAATTGGCTGAACACCGGATGGGAATAACGTATATGCTGATTGTTGAGCACAACTATATAATCTGCTTGATGGATTTTCCTTAAGTTTTCAATAATCGGATTGAGCTGCGTCCATCCTTCGGGCTTACGGACCAATTTTTGTACTTCTGGGAGTTCGGCAATGGTATGGGCAGTGATCATGGATCGTTTGCCGATTTCATCTTCCTTGACTGAAACGATGTTTCCGAATATAAAAATCCCGCCTATTAGTATCGAAAAAGCGACGATTACGAATGATAGCAGGGTGATTTTAATTTGAATGGGCATATGAAAGGATTTATCCATTGTTTTTCCTCCATTACTTCTATACTTTATAGTAACAGAATTTCTATCACTTTTCGCCATTTTTCGCGCATTGTATTACGACAGTAAAAAGCTGTGATAGAATAGTGATAATGTGAAGTGAGCGGTGAGGAGTTGTCGGTATGCGTGCATTATGGGGGTACTTATTATTAATTGGCCTGGGGCTGTTGATAGCAGTGTATATATCGTTTCAATCGTTCTTTACAAGCTTCGGTTTCAATTTGCCGAAGGATGAGGAGCAGGTCGGGATGAAGGATCAAATCGTGATTAAGTTCAGTCATGTCGTTGCCGAAAATACACCTAAAGGGCAAGCTGCGAACAGGTTTGCCCAACTTGTCGATGAATATACAGATCATCGTGTCAAAATTGAAGTTTACCCTAATCAGTCATTATATAGTGACCATGAAGAAATCAAGGCATTACAAGAAAACAAAGTGCAGATGATTGCTCCAACTACATCTAAAATTACGAGCATATCAAAGAAATGGATGCTATTGGACCTTCCATACGTCTTTCCGACGGACGCTGCTTTGCAGGAAGCATTGAATGGGGAAGTGGGGGAAGAGCTGCTTAAGCAGCTGAATACCATCGATATAGAGGGACTCGCATTTTGGTCGAATAACTATAAACAGATTACAAGCAGTAAACCGATACGGCATCCAAGGGATTTTGCCGGAAAGAATTTTAGAATCATGCCAAGTGCAGTCCTGGAAAGCCAATTCAAGCATTTTGGGGCGACAACTTCTGTGCTGGAGTTTAATGAAACGTTTAAAAGCCTTGAAATCAATGAAACGGACAGCCAGGAAAATACGATTTCGAATATCTATTCCAAGAAATTATATGAGGTGCAAAAATATTTAACGATCAGTGATCATGGCTATTTAGGCTATGTCGTCATGATAAATAAGCCGTTTTGGAACAAACTCCCGTTGGACATTCAGCAGCAAATCCAACGGGCGATGGATGATACAACGAAATGGCTATGGATCAAATCAAATGAATTGAATCAGGAACAGCTTAAGGAAATCCAGCAAAAATCGAATATCGACATCTATACACTGTCAGATGAAGAAAAGAAGGAATGGATGGATGAGATGACCGTCATCTATCCGGAATTCGAATCAACGATCGGAACAGAATTGATGATGAAGATGGAAAAGATCCGTGATAAGCATTTAAACGAATAACGAAAACACTCATTAAATAGCAGGGGACAAAAAAAGAGCGGACCCAATGGGCCGGCTCTTTTTCCTATTGCAATGCAGTTTGAAGTGTCTTGATATTTTTTTCCATTAAACTGAAGTAATCTTCACCGGCTTCGATATCTTTATCCGTCAACACGGAAAGGTTATGGAGCTCAAGTGATTTCGCTCCCATTTCCTTTTGGATGATCTCGGTTAGTTTAGAACTGATATTCTGCTCATAGATGACGTAGTTCAAGTCTTCCTTTTCAGCCATGGTCACGATTTTTCCCAATTCCTTTTGAGAAGGTTCGTTTGAAGACGTTAGTCCTGTGACGCCAATTTGTTCCAATCCATAGCGCTCCTCCCAATAACCATATGCAGAATGGGAAACGATGATCTTATTGGTACGGCCCGACTCGATCGTCGTCGCAAAATTTTTATCAAGTGCCTCAAGCTTTTCGGAAAGCTTGTTGAAATGATTGTTGAAATATTCTTCCTGTTCCGGCATTTTTTTCGTTAACTCGTCCTTGATGGTTTTAGCCATGTCAATGGAATAGATGGGATCTAACCACAAATGCGGATTAACGCCCCCATGGTCATGACCGTCTTCTTCATGTGAATGTTCCTCTTCGTGTGCATGCTCATCTTCATCAAGATGAACCGTCTCACCCACCGCAATCGTTCTGACGCCTTCTTTGCTTAGAATTGGTTCAGCCTTGGTTACAAAGCCTTCTAGATTATAGCCAATATAGAAAAATAGGTCTGACTCAGCCATTTTTACAATATCTTTTTGAGAGGGTTCGAATGAATGTTCATCCGTTCCGGGAGGATAAACCGTCTCGACATTTACGTACTTCCCGCCAATGGCCTCCGTGAAGTACTGTAAAGGGTAAACCGTCGTATATATATCTAAGGCATCCTTGGTTTCATCTTTTCTCGATTCTTCCTTTGAGTTGCCGCAGGCTGACAGAAATACTGCAGTAACAAGGAAAAGTGAGAGCAATGCTCGGATTTTCATATGAAATGCTCCTTTATAATTCGTATTGATTACGATTTGAATGTTATGTGGTAAAAACGAAATGATTACGATTTGACTTCTGTATGATACAAAAGATTGCAAAAGAAAGCAAGGTTTTTTTCTATTGGCCCTTACTTTTTTCTTTTTTCTCGGGAACAAGGTCAATGCCCCCTGGATGAAACGGATGACATTTAAGAATCCGGGTGAGTGCTAACCAGCTTCCTTTTATAGGTCCGAAACGATTGATCGCTTCCAAACCATAATGGGAACAAGTTGGATAAAAACGGCAAGTAGGCGGTTTTAATGGAGAAATGGCAACTTGGTAAAAACGGATGATTCCCATTAATATTTTTTTCAACACAAGGCTTTCATCTCTTTTCGAGTAAATTCACTACCCTTCATTATAGCATATTTTCTAGGTTTCCAATAAGGGTAAAAAAGGAATAAGCATAGGGGTAATCCGATAGATATAATAAGAATTATTTTTAATGGATGAAATATATTGTTATTCAAGGTAAAATAGAGATGACATACAATTAAGGAGTGAATTAAATGCCTTCAGTTGAAAGCTTTGAATTAGATCATAATGCTGTTAAAGCCCCATATGTTAGACATTGCGGTGTCCATAAGGTAGGAACAGACGGTGTTGTTAATAAATTTGATATCCGTTTTTGCCAGCCGAATAAACAAGCGATGAAGCCGGATACGATCCATACCCTGGAACACTTGCTTGCATTCAATATCCGTAAACATTCCGAGCGCTACGATCACTTTGATATTATCGATATTTCGCCAATGGGATGTCAAACAGGATATTACCTTGTTGTCAGCGGTGAGCCGACAGTGACGGAAATCATCGATGTTCTTGAAGATACATTCAAGGATGCTGTTACAATTACTGAAATTCCAGCTGCAAACGAAAAACAATGCGGCCAAGCAAAATTGCATGATCTTGAAGGGGCCAAGAAATTAATGAATTTCTGGCTTGCACAAGATAAAGAAGATCTTCATAAAGTTTTCGGTTAATAAAAAAGTTCCTGTCCTATTGTGACAGGAACTTTTTTCATTTTTCGGGTTCTCCTTTTTCCCCCTCTTCCTTAGGCAAAGGATCGATGGGATCCACTGTATGCTTGTAGCTGTACCCTTTTCCGATTGTTAGGACCGATAAGGCCAATACAATCAGAATCACAATGATGGAGATGACTAAAACCGTAATCATACTTCACAGCTCCTAACGTTCACAATTTAGATTCATTTTAGCATAAGAACCGTAGCAGATAATGTTTCAATTTTCGAATAGAGGGAATTATAAAGGTATAACCAAATTACGGAGGTAGATATTCATGGTTCAGAAAAAATTGGGAACTTTAGTGAATAAGGAAATTGCAAACTTCAGTGTTCTTTATACGAAAATTCATAATTACCACTGGTTCGTGAATGGACCGCACTTCTTTGAACTTCACCAAAAATTGGAAGAGTTATATAAAGAAGTGACATCCAACTATGATGAATTGGCTGAAAGGTTATTGGCCATTGGTGAAAAACCGGTCGCTACGCTTAAAGAGTACATGGAATTGACGACGATCGAAGAAGCGACAGGTAATGAAAATACAGAAGATATGGTTCAAAGCGTCATCAGTGATTTTGAGAAGCTTTCCGAAGAGTTCCTGGAAATCATCGAAGTTGCCGAAGAAGAAGATCCGGTTACGGCTGATATGCTGACAGGCATGAAGAAAAGCCTAAACAAACATGCTTGGATGCTGCGTGCGTATTTAGGACATTAAGATTTAGGAAAAGCCCTGCTTCGGCAGGGCCTTTTTTTTAGGTTAAAACAATAAAAAAGGCATCCATCAAAAGAGGGACACCGGACAAAGTATGTATTAGTGAATATTCCTAGGCGGAAAATGTGTAGGTTTCGTGTCGTTCAAACTATTTTGAGCGAACTTACCTTTTAACGTTTCAATAATGTAAAGGCCCATTAAATTGGTCAGTTCTTGATCATCCATCTCTTGAAGCAATTCGAAAATTTCCTTACGGTCAAGCTGTTCCAGAACCGCAAAAGTAAGCATATCAATATCTTCTTCATCACCAGTCATCTTATCGCGGTACATATTGTATAATTCTTCAATTAACTTCAAAACTCTCACCTCACATTTATTAGAATCCGTTATCTCTTTATATGTAGGTTATCAAAAAAAACTCTGGGTGCATATAAAAATCTTAAGGGATGCTTGGGCTTATTATATGTTTTACCCTTTGAAAGATACTTTAATCTATTATTTAACATCTTTGGTCTTCTGTAAACAAAATTTTCCATTGTATGAAGTAGAGAAATACGTGAAAAATAAGCGTAGGATATATGGAAAGGGTGGATGAATGTGTCTGAAAACAGGAAAAAATATTACATTTGGCTTCCGAATGGGCAGATAACACAAGATAGGGAAAGTTCTCCATGGAATTTCGAAATCGAGGCGACCGATAATGAAATCATCAAGTTACGTGAATTATTTGATCATAATTATTCAATAGGTGAAGAAAATTTTTACCGCGCACATGTTCCATACCTTCAATACCATTTTGACCGTGAAAATGATAAACAGGATATCACTCTCCAAAAAATTTACGAGATGATTTATGCTCTAGGTACCGATGAAGGAAAACGGCATATAGAAAGCATGGGGATTTTACAGGCAAAACCAACTGACGATGGCCTCGAATATTGAGGGTCCATCGTTTTTTTGATGTGATGCAGATTCTAGCTTTTACCCATATAATGAAAGAAGGACATAGCATTATTTCTTTAACGGAGAGAAGGGGAAAAATGAAGCGTTTTCTTGATAAGAACGGATATAAGGTGGAATACTCCGAGGATCCTGTCTTTGGAGAGTCTTGGCATGTTTTAGTGCTCAGCAGATATAAAGGCAGGTGGGTATTGACCAAACACAAAGAGCGGGGATTGGAGTTCCCCGGAGGAAAGCGGGAAGCAGGGGAATCGATTGAAGAAACGGCCATAAGGGAAGTGTATGAAGAAACAGGAGGCTTGGTGGGCCAGCTGCAATTTTTGGGACAATATAAAGTACATGATCCAGTAAAGCCATTCGTTAAATCAATATACTACGCTGCATTAAGTGAAGTAGAGAAGAAACAGGATTACCTGGAAACGGAAGGCCCGATCTTTTTGGAAGCATTGCCGGAGGTACTCGGTGAGGAGTTCAGCTTCATCATGAAAGACGAGATTGTACCAATGAGCTTATCAAGACTGGATGATGCCATTTTGCTGAGAAACGAGTAATCTGTTGAACTCACGAGTAAAAGGCCTGAATTCACGAGTAAATGGGTGAAACTCACGAGTAAATCGCCGAAATTCACGAGTAAATCGCCACAGACTCAATTCATTCTAAGCATGAATGAAAAACTGCCGAGGGTTATCGGCAGTTTGGTTAGTCTTTGATTAATTTTCGCTCGAGAAGTTCTACTAGTTGATACATGATTGTGGCAAAGACGGCAATGATCATCAAGGCAAGCATTACGAGGGTGAAGTTGAAGACTTGAAAGCCATAAATGATGAGGTAGCCGAGTCCTTTGGCCGAAACTAGGAATTCCCCCACGATGACGCCGACCCAGGAGAGGCCGACATTCACTTTCAATGTCGAGATGATCGTTGGGAAGGAGGCGGGTAAGATGGCTTCCCGAAAAGCTTGTGTTCTTGTGGCGCCAAAAGTTTGGAGTACCTTCAGGTAGTTCGGGTCGACTTCGCGAAATGCAGTGTAGACGACGATGGTGGTGATGATGATGGAGATGATCGCCCCCATCGAGATGATGGATGGAAAGCCAGGGCCGAATGCAACGATGATGATGGGGCCGAGTGCAACTTTCGGCATGGCATTTAAAATGACGAGATAGGGGTCAAGTGTTTTGGATAATCTTGGCGACCACCAAAGCAGGGATGCGAGGATCGTTCCAAGCAGTGTCCCTATGATAAAGCCGAGAACGGTCTCGAATAGCGTCACTCCGGAATGGGATAGAAGTGTTCCATCACCCAATTTTTGTATGAAAAGATGCCATACTTTGGTTGGGGAGCTGAAGATGAGCGGATCAATCCATTCCATCCGGGAAAAAAGTTCCCAACTGCTGAAAAAAACGATGAAAATCAGGATCTGATAAAAGCGTATGAGCCTGTTTTCCTTTTTTAATTTGGTTTTATATTGGTTATGAAGCTGTTCAATATTCAAGGCTCTCAAGCTCCTTCCAGATCGTTTGGAATAGCATTGGATAATGTGTGTGGTTGCGTGCATGGAAAGGCGTCAGTTCACGCAGTTCATCGGGTACCTCGAATGTTTTGTGCACGCTTCCCGGGTTCGCGGAAAACAGATAAATGCGGTCACTCATTGCGATGGCTTCACCGATATCATGGGTGACTAGCACGGCTGTCTTTCCGAAGGATTTCAGGGTTTCAAAAACTAGGTCTTCCAGCTTCAACTTCGTTTGGTAATCAAGGGCCGAGAAGGGTTCATCAAGCAGAAGGATTTTTGGGTCGACCGCCAGTGTCCGTGCCAGTGCGGCCCTTTGCCTCATTCCGCCTGAGAGTTCGCGTGGATATGATTTTCCGGTGCCTCCCAACCCAACGTCACTTAATAGTTTCAGCGTCTTTATTCTCTCAAGACCTGCATCCTTTTTAATCAGTTTCAATCCTAATAAAACATTTTCTTCTATCGTCTTCCATGGAAATAGATAATCCTGCTGCAGCATATAGCCGATTGAAAGGTCACTGTTGGCCTTCAGCGGTTTGTTTTCGAGCAGGATCTTTCCCGAAGTAGGCGAAAATAGTCCAGCGATGATGGAAAGCAGGGTAGTCTTTCCGCAGCCGCTCGGACCTAGAAAAGAGACGAATTCACCTTTTTCAATGTCGAGGGAAATGTCCGCGAGTGCGGTCGCTGCCGTCTGATTTGAAAAATAAGTATGGTGAATGTCTTGGATCTTTAAAAAGCTCATCGGACATCCTCCTTACCTTAAGTTATGCTATTTTGTGACTTCTTCAGCAAAATCGGTATTGACCAGCTCATCATGGCTTATACGTGAAGGCAGCTCGCCTGCTTCATCCATGATGTTTTGCAGATTGATCCATTCTTCTTCATCAAGAATGGGATCGGTGGCAAATGAACCTTGTTCTTTGTAGCGGTTAATAACTGTTTCCATCGTCTCGAGATTGGTATCTTCAAAATACGGCTGAATGACTTTGGCGATTTCGGCAGCGTCATTTTCCTGAACCCAATCCTGTGCTTTCTTCAATGCTTTCGTGAATTTCTTGACCGTCTCTTTGTCTTCTTTCAAATAACTTTCCTTAGCCATATAAACCGTATAGGGAAGATGCCCGGATTCGGAGCCGAAAGAAGCGACGATATAGCCTTTTCCTTCCTTTTCAAACACACTGGCTGTTGGTTCGAACAGTTGAACAAAATCGCCGGTTCCGGAAGCGAACGCAGTTGCGACATTCGCAAAATCAATATTCTGTATGAGGTTCAAATCTTTTTTCGGGTCTATGTTATGTTTTTTCAATACGAACTCGCCGGCCATTTGGGGCATCCCGCCTTTTCGCTGGCCTAGGAATGTAGAGTTTTTCAGCATATCCCAATTGAAATTGTCAATTTTTTCACGTGAAACAAGAAACGTTCCATCCGTCTGTGTTAATTGAGCGAAGTTGATGACAGGTTCTTTAGAACCTTGTGCCTGAACGTAAATCGATGTTTCAGAGCCGACGAGAGCAATATCCGCCCCATCGGTCAGAAGCGCGGTCATCGTCTTGTCTCCGCCTGCCGTCGTTTTCAAATCAATGCTGAGACCCTCATCTTTAAAAAAACCTTTTTCAATCGCTACATATTGCGGTGTATAGAAAAGGGAGCGGGTTACTTCGGCAACCCTGACTTTCGTTGTTTCCTGTTCCTTGTTGCCACATGCTCCAAGCGGGATCACCAGCATGCACAGAAGTAAAAATACGACACCTGCTTTACACCATTTTTTCAAAATTCCTTCCTCCTTGATATAGGTATTTTGCCTACCTTATCGTATGAACGGATGAAAAAAATGTGAATGCCTCTCAGGGGATAAAAACAAGCGGATGTTTTACAATAAGAATAGAGAGAAAGGAGAGTGGAAATTGGAGAACGGAACGATTATTTCAAAACGGCGGTTTCCATCACCGCATCCACGAATCCATCTTTATTCAGTCACATACATATCACAAGGCCTGAAAGTAAAGGGGCTGCTAGCTGAACCGGTTGATGGTGAAATACATGACGCTTTCCTATATTTACGCGGCGGGATAAAAAATGTCGGCAAGGTGAGGCCAGCTAGGATCGTGCAGTATGCTGTTGAAGGCTTCATCGTTTTTGCCCCTTTCTACCGTGGAAATCAAGGCGGGGAGGGAGATGAGGATTTTGGAGGCGAAGATAGATTCGATGCGATAGCAGGATTCAATCTTCTTGAACAGCACCCTCGGGTGAACAAGGATCACATTCATATCCTCGGATTTTCCCGTGGCGGCATCATGGCGCTTTGGACTGGGATATACTGCAGGAATGCAGCATCGATCGTCACCTGGGGTGGTGTATCGGATATGTTTTTAACATATGTCGAGCGTGTCGATATGCGTCGGATGATGAAGCGGGTCATCGGCGGTACACCTAAAAAATGCCCGGATCAATATGAATACCGTACGCCATTGTTTGCAATTGAAGATTTGAATATACCCGTTCTGATCATTCATGGTGAAAAAGATGACAATGTCGCCATTGAACACGCGTACCGGTTGGAAAAAAGGTTGAAAATGCACGACAAAGAGGTCGAAAGCTGGTATTTCCCTCAATTCACGCATTACTTCCCACCCATCGAGAACAGAAAAGTAGTCGAAGATTTAACATCTTGGATGAAAAGTAAAACCGAAAAATGATAGAATGAAATATATATTGGCAAGAGGAGGAGATACACATGGGCATGCCTATGGAGCTAAATACCATGATCGTTACAAAAGGGAACGAAACCCGTGAAGAAGAAAACATTTTTCGGCTTTCGAAAGATGGTTACAGGTTATACCCTATCGATATTCCAATCGATGTCCGCAAGACGATTCAATCTGACTCAAGCGGAACAGCCGTTATCCAAAAAATTGAATGGACAAGTGAAAAGACCATCATTACGTACCAACTACTATCACTGAACTCTACTAACTAAATAGACAAGCGCTTGCCGGGAATCGTCTCGCAGCAAGCGCTTTTTTTGATTTGTTGCCAAATTCGACCCGTGCCCCAACGAAATCGACCGTAAACGTACATCATTCGGCTTACACGCCAATATTTCAATCGACATCTTATCCCTGGTGGATTCAATCTTCGAAATGATTGTCATTAAAAAAATGGTAAAATGGTGTAAAGCGCATGAGGTTGGGTGATTTGATGATTTTGGTGAGTTCTTGTTTAGCGGGTCTTGAGGTTAGATACAATGGTACACACAGCTTGGATGATAGGATTATGGAATTGGTGAAGGAGAAAAAGGCTATAGCGGTTTGTCCTGAGTTGCTTGGCGGTTTTTCGACACCGAGGGATCCTGCGGAGATAGTTGGCGGTGAAGGTGGGGATGTCCTTGATGGAAAAGCGAAGATCATCGAAAAGTCGGGCAGGGATGTAACGGAATTGTACATAAAGGGAGCGAATCTTACGTTATTGAAAGCCCAGGAGTTAGGGGCGACTTTAGTCGTTTTAAAAGAAAATAGTCCATCCTGTGGAAGTGCCGCGATTTATAATGGGGAATTCAAGGGGGAGAAGAAGGCCGGGAATGGAGTGACCGCGGCTTTGCTTAGGCGGCATGGATTCACGGTCATTTCAGAGGAAAAGTTATTCGATTATCTGGATGGAAAATGAGTAAGGCATTATAGATAGTGCTTTTTAAAGAAGGGGAATACATGGAGGATATCAATCTCTATACTTTGCTATTTTTAGTACTTGCGGGTTTTATTGCCGCATTCATCGATTCCGTTGTGGGCGGGGGCGGATTGATTTCCATTCCGGCATTATTGTTCACGGGGATTTCGCCTTCAGCGGCACTTGCCACTAACAAGCTGGCGGGTACAATGGGGTCTTTAACGAGTACGATTTCGTTCATTCGGGCTGGAAAAGTGGATTTCAAATTCGTCATCAAGCTGTTTCCGATTACTGTGATTGGAGCGGCGTTAGGAGCATATGTTGTACATTTCGTTTCCGCAGAGATACTGAAGCCCCTCATTTTGATTTTGCTGGTCATTGTCGCGATTTACACGTTGGTAAAAAAGGATTGGGGTAAAGATGCAAAGTATAAAGGGCTGAAAAGGAAGAAAATGATTCTTTTGATAGTCATAATACTTGCGATTGGTTTTTATGATGGTTTTCTTGGACCAGGCACAGGTTCCTTTTTATTATTTTCATTCTTGATCATCGGGTTTGATTTTGTCCAGGCTGCCGGGAATGCAAGAATATTGAATTTTGGAAGCAATATTGCTGCACTTATCATTTTCTTATCCATGGGGACCGTCAATTTTGCCTATGGAATTCCGATGGGTCTGGCAATGGTTGCAGGAGCATTGGTCGGAACGAACTTCGCAATTAAGAAAGGTGCTTCATATGTACGGATATTATTCATTTGCGTCACGATTTTATTGATTGGGAAAAATGTCTTGAATTATTTTCATGTGTTTGGATGAGATAAAAGATGGTCGGAGATACAAATTGTATTCTCGGCCATTTTTACATTCATTTTGTGAAATTCAAGTCCCGTTGAACGCCAAACTGATCCTTGACCTTGCTTGATTTTTCTGCTAATCCTACTGTTGCGTATCATGATTATCAATTCGGCAGGGAGATGTTATCCTCTTTATCAAAACAAACTTCGCAGATGAAGCTTCCTTCATTTTTTAAATATGCCTTTATTTCAGTCATCCCTTTACGCTTCGGATAACGCATTTTCACAAGAACGACTTCGTTTCCCTTAATTTCTTTACCACATCTAACACACTTGGGATCTTCCCCAAACATCTAAACACCTCCAAGCGATGTAAAGTTATTGATCTACCCAAACTATCACATAGGTATCTAACATTTTCAAATTCAAATTAGGATTAGTTTTATACTCTTTGTTAATCTGGCTGAATAGAAAAAGCCTGCCGCTTATGTGACAGGCTTTTCTCATTATTTTCTTCTGCTTTTTCATAAAGGAAGGGGGGATTTCATTCCGCAATGCTTTAACAGGATTTCGACAATCCGCTGTGAAGCGAATCCATCTCCATATGGGTTGGAAGCTGTCGCCATTTTTTTATAGGTTTCTTCATTTGTAAGTAGGTCTGAGGCTAATTGATAAATTCGTTCTTCCTCAATTCCTGCCAATAAAAGGGTGCCAGCGTCGATTCCTTCCGGACGTTCCGTCGTATCGCGCAGCACAAGGACAGGAACACCAAGTGAGGGCGCTTCTTCCTGCACGCCTCCGGAATCTGTCAATATTAGATGGGCGTGCGCCGCAAAATTATGAAAATCAAGCACCTCAAGCGGCTCTATTAAATGAAGTCTTTCCGTTTCACCAAAAATCCGGTAAGCAATTTCACGGACTACTGGATTTTTATGAAGCGGGAAAACGACTTGGATATCTGTATGATCTACAAGCAGCCGTTTGACGGAACGGAATATTTCTTCCATTGGTTTTCCGATATTTTCTCGTCTATGCGCTGTCATCAATAACATGCGATCTCCATTCAAGCCAGATAGAATCGGATGTTCATAGTCTTTCCGTACAGTTGTTTTCAAAGCATCGATAGCCGTATTTCCAGTAATATGGATACAATCACTCTTTTTATTTTCCAAAATCAGATTCTCTGCCGCCTGATTAGTTGGCGCAAAGTGCAAATCAGCCAAGACGCCTGTCAGCTGCCTATTCATTTCTTCAGGATATGGAGAATACTTATTACCAGTCCGGAGACCAGCTTCAACGTGTCCAATCTGTATCTTATTATAGAAAGCTGCCAAGCTTGCGATGAAAGTTGTCGTTGTATCCCCATGTACGAGGACGATATCTGGTTTTATATCTTTCATGAGCGAACTTAATTTTTCAAGCCCTCGGGTCGTAATCTCTTCTAATGTTTGTCTATCCTTCATCATATCCAAATCGTGATCTGGCTTTATTTGAAAACATTGCAAGACTTGGTCGAGCATTTCCCTATGCTGGGCGGTGACCACCACGATGGTTTCTATTTCCTCTGGATGCTTTTTCAGTTCCAAAACGACTGGTGCCATTTTGATAGCCTCTGGTCTTGTACCAAATACGGTCATGACCTTAATACGTTGTTTAGGCATGCTCATTTCCTCCTCTTCTGAATGTCTTCCCCATTATAACGGGAAGTTCATGGGAAATTTAAAAATGAAACAATAATTAACAGAATTTTTACGATATTAATGAGGACTTTATAATTCTTTAACCTTCAGTTAATATCTGGCATTTACAATATAAAGCAGGAAGCATAGCTCAGCAGAATTGAGGTGATAGGCGAATATGAAAAGCGTCCTGATGATCGTACAAAACTTTTATCCGGAAATCGGAAGTGCGGGAAATAGAATGAAAAATATATATCTCCATTTGAAAAGAAACGGATTTGAGGTAACGGTCATCACATTGAAGCCGAGTTATCCTAATCAAAGTTTATATCAAGATACAAAGTTTTGGGATGAAGAAAGCATTGAAGAAGATGTCATCAGGATTAAACCTGACAAAGTGAAGAGGTATACAAGCAATATGGGGAAGCGGTTGCTTCATTATCTTGAAGCGATGTGGCTTTTCATTTATACAATCATCCGTCTCGAAAAAAAATATGATTATGTGTTCGCCACGACCCCGCCGATCTTCCCGACATTTGCGGCGTTGATCGCCAAGAAGAAGATGAAGGCGAAACTCATTACCGATGTCAGGGATTTATGGCCGGAATCGTTGATAGGAGTCGGGGTATTCACTAATAAGTGGGTTTTGAAAATCGCTTTCTTCCTGGAAAGGAAGCTATATCAGCACTCGGATTTTATTATCATCAATAGTCCTGGTTTCAGGGATTATATCGTTGCAAAGGGAGTCCAGGAAGAGGCCATCCAATTCATCCCTAATTCGCTTACTGCGGATGAGCTGACGTTAAAGAATTTGCTTACACCCGTATCGGAAAACGTAATCAAGGTCGTTTATGCGGGGAATATCGGACTGGCTCAGGACTTGAAAAAACTGATAGCCGTGGCTGAAAAGCTAAGGGTATATAAACAAATCGAGTTCTCGATGATTGGATATGGATATCGGATATCCGAAGTGGAGAAGGAGATAAGCTCTAGAGGGCTGACAAATATTAAGATGATTAATGCGATGAATCGAAGAGTGACCCTTCATGAAGTTTCAACATCCCATATTGCCTATGTGAGCTTGGTTGAAAAAGAAGTCTTCAATAAAGTTTTGCCTGGTAAAATCATCGATTATATGTGTGTCGGAAAACCGATTGTCGGTGATGTGGACGGCAGGGCCAAGAAGATGCTCAAAGAGGCAAAATGCGGGTTGGTGGCAGAGAGCAGGAATGTTGATGAAATCTGTCAACATATCTTGACCATGGCCTCAGATCCAGCACTTCGTGAAGAACTGGGCGAAAACGGTCATCGGTATGCTAAACAACATTTTCAATGGTCTAAAAATATTAAAGGTCTCATCAATGTGATGGAAGCGTCAGGCTGAAAATTCCGGAAGTGGAGGACAACATGGCGAAGAAAGTATGTATGTTCGTGTGGAATCACTTTACAAACGATGCGAGGGTTCTAAGAGAGTGCACAGCACTTACTGAAGCTGGTTATGAAGTCGATTTAATTGCCATTCATAACTGGAAAATCGAGGGATTGCCCAAAAAGGAGAAACACCAAAATGGTTTCTCCGTCACTAGGGTGAATAACCGCTGGGAGGCGCTTCATAGGGTTCTCAGGATCGTAGGCAAATTGAAGAAAAAGAAGTTTGAAATCGTTCTATTGGCCTTATTGGTCTGGAATACGTTGTGGAACTTGAACTTGATCAACGGCTGGCTGGGATCGGGAATACTGTTCGGTTCCCTTGCACTCCTTGCGATGTGCACCATGATCATCACTAAAACGAAGCTGCCCACCCTATTAACAAGGAGCTATATTTTTGGTCAAATGATCTATCATGGCCGGAAAAGGAAATATGATTTCTACCATTCGAATGACTTGAATACGCTCATGCAGGGAGCGATCAGCAGTAAATGGTTGAGAAGAAAAAAACTGATTTATGACTCGCATGAGGTGCAAACGAGCAGAACGGGATATAATAGCCGAATTTACGGGCTGATGGAGAAATTCCTATTAATGTTCGTCGATGAAATGATTGCCGAAAACCATACGAGAGCTAAGTATAACGAAGACTTATATGGTCTGTATCCCAAGGTGGTCCATAACTACCCGATACCAACCAATCCTGAGGAAAGTACGGCCGTGAATTTGCATGAGCTGCTCGATTTGCCAGAGAATGAACCGATATTGTTATACCAAGGCGGCGTGCAAATGGGAAGAGGATTGGAGCAATTGGTTGATGCTGTACCGATGATCGAAGGCGGGACGGTAGTTTTTATCGGGGATGGAAGAATCAAGGACGAATTAATGAAAAAAGTAAGCGACATGAATCTGGAGCATCGTGTGAAGTTCCTGCCGAAGGTTCCGGTCGACGAGCTGCTCCATTATACAAAAAATGCGTATTTAGGTTTTCAGATATTGAATAATGTCTGCTTTAATCACTACTCCGCATCCTCAAATAAATTGTTTGAATATATGATGAGCGGTGTGCCTGTGGTTGCCTGCAGCTTTCCTGAAATTCAAAAGGTTGTCGATACAGAAAAAATCGGTGTGTGTGTCGATTCACATGATCCAAAATCAATTGCCGAAGGCGTCAATTACTTATTGAAACATCCTGAAAAAAGGGCGGAAATGAGCAATAACTGCCTGAATGCGCGACAAAAGTACAATTGGAAACAAGAGAAGGAAATCTTTATCGAAATCTATCACACAGCCTAACGAATGTGAGTGTAGCAGAAAAATAGATAGGAGTGGTTTATATGAAACTTTGTACAATCGGACTTGGTTATATAGGACTTCCAACTTCTTTAATGTTTGCGAAACACGGTGTCGATGTTGTCGGCGTGGATATCCATCCTGAGATTATTTCCAATTTGAATAGCGGCAGGCTCCATATCGAAGAACCAGGTTTGGGAGAGGTATTGCAAGAAGTGCTTATTTCCAATAAGTTCAGAGCTGCGTTAAGCCCGGAACATGCGGATGTTTTCATTATCGCGGTGCCTACACCAAATAAAAAGGACATACATCAATCTTGTGATTTAACTCATGTCATGGATGCAACCTCCAACATTCTTCCTTTTATCAAAAAAGGGAATGTCATCATTATCGAATCGACGATAGCGCCGAGAAGCATGGATGATCATATTAAACCGATGATCGAGAGGACGGGCCTTACCATCGGAAAAGACATTTTCCTCGTTCATTGTCCGGAACGTGTTTTACCTGGAAGGATTCTTGAAGAGTTGGTTCATAATAACCGTATCGTCGGAGGCATCACGGAAACATGCTCATATAAAGGAAGCCTTGTTTATAAAACCTTCGTTCAAGGGGAGATCATTCAGACGGATGCGAAAACGGCTGAAATGTCCAAACTGATGGAAAACACCTTCAGGGATGTCAATATCGCCCTTGCGAATGAGCTGACGAAAATCTGTTTCGAGCTTGACATCAATGTTTTGGATGTCATATCGATGGCGAACAAACACCCTCGTGTGAATATACACCAACCTGGGCCAGGCGTTGGCGGCCATTGTTTAGCGGTCGATCCATATTTCATCGTTGCAAAGGCACCAGAGTATGCGAGAATCATTAAATTGGCCCGTGATACCAATGTATCGATGCCTTATTACATCGTTAATTCCGTAAGGATGATGCTAGAGGGGATCCGGAATCCAAAAGTCGCCGTTTTCGGTCTTGCATACAAAGGAAATGTAGATGATATTCGAGAAAGTCCCGCCATTGATGTCGTCAATATCCTGATGGGGATGGACAACATGGATGTAGCCTTGCATGACCCGCATGTCCAATCCGGAAAGATGCCAGTCGTATCTGTCGAAGACGCTGTAAATGATGCCGACTTGATACTTGTCTTGACTGACCATGATGAATTTAAACAGATGGACTATGATAAGCTAGCGAATCTCATGAGCAATAAATTGATTTTGGATACACGCAATTGCATTGATGCAACTAAAACAGATGTCCCGGTGGCCAACCTGGGCAATATATATGAATACAAAACGATGTCCATGAAAAAAGCCAGGAATAAAGCGATCATCTAAAAACTTGGACAAACATCGTTAATGGAATAAGGATAAAGGCGGCGCTGTCTATGACAGTGCCCTTTTTCCAATGAAGAAAAGGACCATGCAAGAGCTTGGTCCTTTCAGACAGATTGTAGAAACAATCCTTTCCGCCGAGACTGTCTGTGTCTGCCAAGCCTCTCGCAGCGGGCATCCGGCGGGGGCTTGGGAAGCCAGTTATTCGACAGCAAGCAAGCGCCGTTTTTCGCCCTGTCCAGCACTATATACGACCGTAGACGCCATTTTTCGCCCTATTTTGCTTAATAAAGAAAAACATAGTCTTGGTTCGGTTCGGGAAGAGATACTTTCTTGTCGACAAACTGAAAGGACCAAGCAAGAGCTTGATCCTTTTGTGTAAAATTTATTAAGCTGTCGGTCCGCCAAGTTCTTCGATCTCACTTGGAACGCTTTTGAATTTCTTGAAGTTTGCACGGAATTGAGCGGCAAGGTCTGTTGCTGCTTCTTTATAAGCTGCAGGATCTGCCCAAGTCTTGATTGGTTGAAGCACTTCATCAGGAACACCAGGAACATGAAGCGGGATATCCAAACCGAAGATATCATCTTTGATCGTTTCGATGTTCGCTAATTCACCTTCAAGTGCAGCTTGTACCATTGCACGGGTGTAAGCAAGTTTCATACGGCTTCCAGTTCCATATGCACCGCCAGTCCATCCAGTGTTGACAAGGTATACCTTTGCATTGTGCTCGTCGATTTTATCACCAAGCATCTCGGCATAGCGTGTAGCTGGAAGCGGTAAGAATGGTGAACCGAAGCAAGTGGAGAATGTAGCTTCCGGTGAAGTTACGCCTCTTTCAGTACCAGCCAATTTACTAGTGTATCCGCTTAGGAAGTGGAACATTGCCTGTTCTTTGGAAAGCTTGCTGATTGGAGGCAGAACGCCTGAAGCATCAGCTGTCAAGAAAATGATTGTATTTGGATGTCCTGCAATACTTGGGTTCACGATGTTATCGATCGCTTGCATTTGGTAAGCAGCACGAGTGTTTTCAGTCAATGAACTGTCATCATAGTTCGCTTCACGTGTATCCGGATCAACAACAACATTTTCCAGTACGGCACCGAAACGGATCGCATCGAAAATTTGTGGTTCTTTTTCACGTGAAAGGTTGATCGTTTTCGCATAGCAGCCGCCTTCGATGTTGAATACGCCGTTAGAAGACCAGCCGTGCTCGTCATCGCCAATCAGTTTACGGCTCGTGTCTGCAGACAAAGTCGTTTTGCCTGTACCGGACAGACCGAAGAATAAAGCGACGTCCCCTTCACGTCCTACGTTAGCAGAGCAATGCATTGGAAGGATTCCAGCCTCTGGAAGTAAGTAGTTCATGATCGAGAAGATCGATTTTTTCATTTCTCCTGCATATTCCGTTCCGCCGATCAGGATGGTACGGCGTTCAAATGAAACGATGATGAAAGTTTCGGATGTAGTTCCGTCAACTTCCGGGTCTGCTTTGAAGTTAGGTGCAGAAAGGATTGTGAATTCAGCTTCGTGACCTCTCAATTCCTCTTCGTTTGGACGGATGAACAAAGTATGGGCGAAAAGGTTATGCCAAGCATATTCATTAACAACACGGATCGGAAGACGTGATGATTCATCTGCACCAGCGAAACCTTTAAAAACAAAAATCTCTTCTTTTGCTTTTAGGTAGTCAACTACTTTATTATATAGTTTATTGAATACATCTTCGGAAATTGGCTGGTTCACTGGACCCCAATCGATTTTATCTTTAACTGATGCTTCTTCAACGATATATTTATCTTTAGGTGAACGACCTGTATATTTGCCAGTTTCAGCTTTTACCGCACCGGTTGATGTTAGAACGCCTTCATTTCTGCTTAATACTTTTTCGACCAATTGAGGAACTGAAAGTTGAGTTTGCACATTGTTTCCTGTTAATAATTGGTGTAACTCATTAGAAACGTCTACAGAATTCATATATGAGGTACCTTCCTTTGTTTAAGTTTTTAGATTACAATTAGTATAACACATTCATTTAATTAGTCTATACTATTTCTTTTAATTTGTGATTATTTTCAGTTGGTTGCGTTAATCATTTTCATCCGGCAGGAACCGATTCAGGATTACCGCATAAACTTTCATGAAGATAATTTTATTTTAATAGGAAGTAAGTAAGCAATATATGGCTAAAGGGAAAGTCAGGATGTCGTTCCTTTTCGGATGCTCATTCCTTTATTATTAATGGCAATTTACAACATTTCTATTCGTATTTTGCATTGTAAGCCCTTCTAGGACGTTGCAACAACATGTTTTTTCAAATGAACGCCATTCTGGATGGATATCATCTTTTTAGAAAAGCATTGACAAGTTCCAGCCAGATACGATAATATCTTAAATTGTACGGATTCTCTTATCCCGAGTTGGTGGAGGGACAGGCCCTTTGAAACCCAGCAACCTGCCATAATGAACTTGACTCCAAGATCGATCGCCGAAAATAAAGCGAAGGTCTTCAAGGAATAGTGGTGATGGTGCTAACCTGAGCAAGGTAAAAACCCTTGAACGATAAGAGTGAAAGGATAGAAGACAGAATGTTAAACCTTTCCTCATTTGCCAGGGAAGGTTTTTGTGTTTTTTAATAAGTAATTCTGTGTCTATAGTTGAAACTAATGAGGGAAACGAGTTCCGTAAAATTCAGGCTTTTGCCTGCAACATACTAACTTCCAAGGAGGAAATATGATGTCAAAGAAACGTCTATTTACTTCTGAATCTGTTACAGAGGGCCATCCGGACAAAATTTGTGATCAGATTTCAGATTCCATTTTAGATGCTATCCTAGCTAAGGATGCAAATGCACGTGTTGCGTGTGAAACTAGCGTAACTACAGGTCTTGTACTTGTTGCCGGTGAAATTACAACCTCCGCTTACGTAGATATTCCGCGTATCGTTCGTGATACGATTAAAGGAATTGGCTACACACGTGCGAAATACGGTTTCGATGCTGAAACTTGTGCCGTGTTGAGTTCCATTGATGAGCAGTCTGCCGATATCGCAGCTGGTGTCGATAAAGCATTGGAAGCTCGTGAAGGAAACATGTCAGAGGAAGAAATCGATGCAATCGGTGCAGGGGACCAAGGTCTTATGTTCGGATTTGCTTGTAATGAAACAGAAGAGCTTATGCCGCTTCCGATTTCATTGGCGCATAAACTTTCATTCCGCTTGGCTCAAGTCCGTAAAGATGAAACTCTTGCTTACCTGCGCCCTGATGGTAAAACACAGGTAACTGTGGAATATGATGAAAATAACGTTCCTGTACGTGTAGATACGATCGTTATCTCTACACAGCATGATGCAGAAATTACGCTTGAACAAATTCAAGCCGATCTAAAAGAACATGTGATCGAAGCAGTCGTTCCAGCTGAATTGATCGATGCCGATACTAAGTACTTCATCAACCCGACTGGCCGTTTCGTAATTGGCGGACCTCAAGGGGATGCTGGTCTTACTGGACGTAAAATCATCGTTGATACTTACGGCGGATACGCTCGCCACGGCGGCGGTGCATTCTCTGGTAAGGATGCTACTAAAGTTGACCGTTCTGCTGCATACGCTGCTCGTTATGTTGCGAAAAACATCGTGGCAGCCGGCCTTGCCGACAAAGCGGAAGTTCAATTGGCCTACGCAATTGGTGTTGCAGAGCCAGTATCTATCTCAATTGATACGTTCGGAACTGGTACAGTTAGCGAAGAAGTCCTTGTTGACCTAGTTCGCGCTAACTTCGACCTTCGTCCAGCAGGTATCATCAAAATGCTTGACCTTCGTCGCCCGATCTACAAACAAACAGCTGCCTACGGACACTTTGGCCGTACAGATGTCGATCTTCCATGGGAACGCACGGACAAAGCAGAAACATTAAAAGCACAAGCGTAATCCATATAAAAAAGGGTGTCCCGCAATTAGCGGGGCACCTTTTTTATGGATTAATTTTGCCGTCAGCGGGAATAATTCAAGAAATCCCAAAAAAATTCAACTTACGTGCAATACGCGTGAGTCAGGGGCGTTTACAAGTTTGTTTGGGTCAACTACTCGTAAGTTAGAGCAGTTTACTCGTGAGTTAGTAGCAATTACTCGTAAGTTAGAGCAATTTACTCGTGAATTAGTAGCAATTACTCGTGAGTTAGAGCGTTTTACTCGTGAGTTAGGGCATTTACTCGTAAGTTAGAGCAATTTACTCGTGAATTAGAGCAGTATACTCGTGAGTTAGAGCGTTTTACTCGTGAGTTAGTGCAGTTTACTCGTGAGTTAGAGCAGTATACTCGTGAGTTAGAGCAGTATACTCGTGAATTAGAGCAGTTTACTCGTGAATTAGAGCAATTTACTCATGTTAGTAGCAATTACTCATGAGTTAGAGCGTTTTACTCGTGAGTTAGTAGCAATTACTCGTGAGTTAGAGCAGTTTACTCGTGAGTCAGAGCAATTACTCGTGAGTTAGAGCAGTTTACTCGTAAGTTTGTAACGTTTACTGGTGAGTTACAGTATAATACTCGTAACTTTCAGTCAATTGGTCGTGCGTTACTTTATTCGTTCAGCCGTTTTATAGTATTGTCCTTTTTCGGCGTATTCACGTACGATGCGTTCCATATCCTGGCGGTCTTCTTCGTTGATTTCGCGAATGACTTTAGCTGGACGTCCGAATGCCAGCATGTTCGGTGGAATGACTTTACCTTGGGGAACGAGACTGCCGGCACCGATGAAGGCCCCTTCGCCGATTTCGGCTTCATCTAGCACGATCGATCCCATGCCGATCAAAGCTCCTTTGCGGATTTTACAGCTATGTAAAATGACCTGATGGCCAATGGTCACTTCATCCTCGATGATCAATGGATTATTTGGGCTTTGGTGCAGGATGCTGTTATCCTGTATACTGACTTTTTTCCCGATGATGGTTGGGGATACATCACCGCGAATGACGGAATTGAACCAAATGGATGTTTCGTCGCCGATTTTGACATCACCTGTCACGACAGCATTCTCAGCGATATAAGCGCTTTCAGCGATTTCAGGTTCTTTGCCTTTATACGGATAAATAATCAATTTCAATCATTTCCTTTCCGAAGTGAATGTTTTTATGTATTATTTTAATATACCGTATGTAAATACACTTGGCTATTTATAATAGCAATGTACAACTTGTTAGATTTCTTTTTTGTCGAAAATCACGAATATGGTTATAATTTATATATATTATTTTGACTATCATGAATCGTACACAACAAGTGAAAAGCGAAAGGGGGATTTCGAATGTGGAAATGGGAGACAGAAGGAGACGCAAAAGGAGTCATTGTCATCATTCATGGGGCAATGGAACATCACGGACGTTATAAGTGGGTAACACAAATGTGGCTTTCAGCTGGATACCATGTCGTCATGGGCGACCTTCCTGGGCAGGGTATGACAACTCGCGCCTACCGGGGACATATCGATTCCTTTGATGAGTATTTGGACGAAGTGAAAAGCTGGATAGAAGAGGCTTACGAATATTCGTTGCCGGTCTTTTTGCTTGGACACAGCATGGGCGGTTTGATTTCGATACGCCTTCTTCAGGAAGAGGAATGGGACATTGCAGGGGTGATTCTTTCTTCTCCATGCTTGGGCCTCGTGACGAAGCCGCGGAAGTTCCTTACAACCATCTCGCATGGTTTGAACATCGTGACGCCTATGTTCAGGGTAGATTCCGGATTGACACCTGAAATGGCGACGAGAAGTGCGGAAATCCGTGAATCCGATAGAAACGATACATTATATATCACGAAGGTTTCGATCCGCTGGTATCGCGAGCTCGCACAGGCCATGAAGGATGCTTTTGAAGAGATTCCTGAATTTCAGGATGTGCCGCTTTTGGTCATGCAGGGCGGAGATGACCGAATCGTGAATAAGAAGGCGGTTCGTGAGTGGTTTAATTATAACTTGGCCAGTGAAAAGCAATATAAGGAATGGCCGAAGCTTTATCATGAAATCTTCAATGAACCAGAGAGAGATGATGTATTTCAATATGCGCTGAGTTTTGTTGAAAACCGTTTAAAGATATTAGGGTATGTCGTTTGATCAGTACATACTTTCACGATAAATGAAAAAGCTGCCGAATGTAATCTCGGCAGCTTTTTTTATTTGGTTCAGCCTGCGTTTTTAAGCATTTCATTCGATTTGATGACCGGTGCCCAGAAAGTAACCGGATACATAAATTGGTTTAAATGTGTAAGTTCTTTTTTATTGGATAATGCGGTCGATAGAAGATAAATGGATTTGAAGGTCAAGTCATTGGCGAATAGGTCCAAAAGAGTCGCTTTCATATTCATGATCGATTCATGGTTTTGGGTGGAAATCATTAAATCGAGCTGTGGCAGGAACTTATCAAAATGATGATCGAATTGTTTGAGGTCGTCCATGGTTTTTTGTTTTTCTGTCAACGAGTTAAGCGAGCTGACAAAATCCCCGTATTGCTCATTTGAATCCCTTTTGATTTTTTCAGTCAATATATCCGTCAGTAATGAAGTAGGCAAATGTTCCATTTTCTGCACCCTCTTATCTATTTTCTATCATTATAATCATTATAGACGAAAAATTCAAAAAGTTATGATTGGTAATTCTGCTGCTGCGAGTTGGGATTGAAAAAACACCGTTCGTGGCGAACGGTGTCAAAAGTCATCATCTTTTTTCAATCGCGACAATGAATGGTGGATTGTTTGCTTGGTTGATGAACCCGTATTTCAGGATATGGGCTTTCTGTTGAGGGAAGTTCTCTACGTAATCCATCAATGCATCCCGTTCTTCCGATCCCCCCGGATGACCATGGTAAATGACGAGGATGATGATGCCTTCAGGCGCCATCAGTTCGAACAGCTGTTCAATGGCTGATATTGTCGTATCGGCTTGGGTAATGATTGATTTGTCTCCGCCAGGAAGGTAGCCTAGGTTGAAAATGGCACCTGTGATCTTTCCGGAATGTTCATTCTTGATGTATTTGCTTACATGTTCATGCCCATCGTGAATGAGGGTGCAGCGCTCTTGTAAATTCTCGGCGTCCAGTTTCGCCGTTGTGGTTTGGATCGCTTCTTTCTGAATATCAAAACTATAGACATGTCCATTTACACCTGTAAGCCCTGCAAGAAAGGCCGTATCAAAACCGTTGCCCATCGTGCCATCCATGGTTATATCCCCGGGGCGGACCGCTTTTTCCAGCAGAATCCTGGCGAATGGCAAAATTCGATCAAGCTTCATGATTGTACCTCCGTGTGATGATTTTTTCCCTGCCAGCTGTTGCGGCGTTTCAATTCGGCGTCAATGGCATTCAAGACATCCCATTTATTGACGCTCCACATTGGACCGATCATCAAATCGATCGGACCGTCACCCGTAATGCGATGGACGATCATTTCTGGAGGGATTATTTCGAGCTGGTCACATACCAGACTGACATAATCGTCACGGTCAAGAAATTCGAGCAGGCCTTTTTCATATTGTTTGACCATCGGTGTCCCTTTTAATAGATGAAGTAAATGGATCTTTATCCCCTGCACATCGAGTTTGGCGACTTCACGGGCTGTTTCCATCATCATGCCGTAATCTTCCTGAGGTAGGCCATTGATGATATGGGAGCATACGCGGATGCCGTGTTTGCGCAGTTTATCGACGCCTTCTTTGTAGCAATCGAAGTCGTGGGCACGGTTGATCATCGTTGCGGTCTTTTCATGAACGGTCTGGAGACCAAGCTCCACCCAAAGGTAGGTGCGTTCGTTCAATTCCGCTAAATACTCGACTACATCATCTGGAAGGCAGTCCGGGCGTGTCGCGATCGAGAGTCCGACGACACCTTCCTGGGTCCATACACTTTCGTATTTCTCGCGAAGCTCTGCCACGGGTGCATGCGTATTCGTGAACGCTTGGAAATAGGCCATATATTTTCCATTTTTCCATTTATGATGCATCCGTTCGCTGATCTTCTTGAACTGGACGTCGAGGGGTTCAATCCTGTTGCCCGCAAAGTCACCAGAGCCTGAGGCACTGCAGAAGGTACAGCCGCCATGTGCGACGGTGCCATCACGGTTCGGACAGTCAAAACCCCCATCCAGGGCAACTTTAAAGACCTTATGTCCAAAATGTTCCCTCAGGTGGTAATTCCATGTATGATATCGTTTGTTATCCGTTGCATATATAAACGGGTTTGCTTGATTCAAATCAGCAACCTCCTAAATAAAATAAAGAGCAACATATATTATACAACATTCTCGCAGCTAGGTCTTTTTTCGAAAAATAAGCGTATACTGTATACTTGAAGGCTAAACATTTTGCTGCTATTTCCAGTATATCTTTGAATGACTATATCCAATCGGGAGCTGATGGACATGACCGGTCAAGTTGAAGAAGCGATTAATCAAATGAAAAAGAAATTAGCCGAAAATAATCAGGTGATCGAAGTAAATGAAGATGGGTTTATATACAAAGCGACTTGCACCTTCAATTCACCTGCTTCGGATGAACAAATTCATTCCTTTGAAAAGAAAACCGGACTGCTTCTGCCCGAGGATTATAAGGAGTTTTTAAGAATAACCAATGGATGCCGTCTGTTCGATAATGTGGAATCGGGTGGGGAAAATGATTTATACAGTCTGGATGATATTATTAATTACACATATGAAAATTCATACGAGGGATGCTAGAAAGTGGCCTGCATTTATCAAGATAATATCGTCATCGATGGGGAAGCAGTCGCTAAAGGCGATAAGGAGTATTTAATGGTAAAAGGCCATATCGATGATTTTGAAGAAGGAGAGAAACTCCATATGGGCTTTGCTGAATGGATTGAGCGGTTCATTTCCCATCAAGGTGAGAAGTTTTGGGATAAAGGTTGAATGCTCAAAAAAAATGATAATCCAACCGTTATTTGCTCAAACTAAACAAGATGATTCCGAATCATCCAAATGAGACGCGAAGGAGAGGGTTTGAAATGGCAACCAGACAATCCGTCGATCATTTTTTAGAGCAATGTGAAGGGGCTCTCCATTTTGCAGAGTATGAATTTAACGAGGCCTCACGGCAGGAGCATTATGATGATGAACAATTTCAAAATTCGCAAAAGTATATCGAAGAGGCTTTGACGGATATGGAGCGATTGTATGCCAGTTCGAATGACCAGCAACGGGAAATGCTATCGCGGATGAAGCAGCAGTTGAATCAATTGAGGAATGAAATGATCTTACTGCGACATTAAATGGAAACAAGGGAGCTATGAATGAATAGCTCCCTTTTTTGCACAATTTTTCTTTAATTCGCATATATAATGAAAAACCTGTCGATAATGTTTATGTACGGCTATTGCAATTGTCGATGAAATTGACTAGAATAAAATAAAATGCAATATTCTCATAAAGACTGTGATGAGGAATAGTAGCGGTTTAAACCAGTAAAGAGAGTTGACGGGTGGTGCAAGTCAATCTGGGATGGTCGTGAACTCGCCTTGGAGTCCCGGGTGTGAAGGTGAAAAGTAATGCCTGGCGTTTTAATCCATGTTACGGATGTTTTAAGCTGGGCGGATTTTAGCTATCGCCAATGTGGGTGGTACCGCGGGAAGATATACATAATCCTCTCGTCCCTATTTTGGGATGAGGGGTTTTTTATTGTTTTTTTATACGGAAATTAGGAGGAAATCATATGAGTTTTGATCATAGAAGCATAGAAACGAAATGGCAAAAGTATTGGGAAGGCAATAAGACATTCAAAACGGGTGAAGAAAGCGGCAAACGCAAATTCTATGCGCTGGATATGTTCCCGTATCCTTCAGGGGCCGGTCTTCATGTAGGGCACCCGGAAGGTTATACGGCAAGCGATATCCTGGCACGGATGAAACGGGCGCAGGGGTATAATGTATTGCACCCGATCGGCTGGGACGCTTTTGGACTTCCTGCAGAGCAATATGCAATCGATACGGGAAATGATCCGGCTGAATTCACGGAACACAACATCAACACGTTCCGCCGCCAAATCAAAGCCCTTGGTTTTTCTTATGACTGGGATCGCGAAATAAACACGACAGATCCCGACTATTACAAATGGACGCAATGGATCTTCTTGAAATTATATGAAAAGGGCCTTGCATATATTGATGAAGTGGCCGTTAACTGGTGTCCGGCACTTGGTACGGTATTGGCTAACGAAGAAGTCATCGATGGGAAAAGTGAGCGTGGGGGCCATCCGGTCGAGCGCCGTCCGATGAAACAGTGGATGCTTCGTATCACGGCGTATGCAGACCGCTTAATCGATGATCTGAATGATGTGGATTGGCCGGAAAACATCAAGGATATGCAGCGTAACTGGATTGGCCGTTCCGAGGGAGCGGAGGTTACATTCAATATCGATGGCTTTGATGAAACATTCACGGTGTTCACGACTCGTCCGGATACGTTATTCGGGGCAACATATGCCGTATTGGCACCTGAACATCAGTTTGTCGATAAAATTACGTCGGCTGATCAAAGGGCGGCAGTTGAGGCCTATTTAGATGAAGTGAAACATAAAAGCGACTTGGAAAGAACAGACTTGGCAAAGGACAAATCAGGCGTGTTCACGGGGGCTTATGCCATTAACCCGGTAAACGGCGAAAAAATGCCGATCTGGATTGCCGATTACGTGTTGATCAGCTATGGAACAGGAGCAATCATGGCCGTTCCTGCCCATGATGAGCGTGATTATGAATTTGCAGTCAAGTTCGACTTGCCGATCAAGGAAGTCGTAGCTGGCGGAGACGTGACAAGTGAAGCATATACAGGCGATGGTCTTCATGTGAATTCGGAATTCCTTGATGGATTGAATAAAGAAGAAGCCATTTCGACCATGATCAAATGGCTGGAAGAGAAAGAAATCGGAACGAAGAAAATAACATACCGCCTTCGCGATTGGTTATTCAGCCGTCAGCGTTACTGGGGTGAACCGATTCCAATCATCCATTGGGAAGACGGCACGATGTCTCCAGTGAAGGAAGAAGATCTTCCGTTGATTTTACCAAAAGCTACGGACATCAAGCCTTCAGGTACAGGCGAATCACCACTTGCGAACATATCGGAATGGGTGAATGTTACGGATGAAAACGGACGAAAAGGGCGCCGTGAGACAAACACGATGCCACAGTGGGCAGGCAGCAGCTGGTACTTCCTACGTTATATCGATCCTGACAACAAGGAAGCACTTGCAGATCCTGAAAAATTAAAAGAATGGATGCCGGTCGACATTTATATCGGCGGCGCCGAGCATGCGGTGCTTCACTTGCTTTACGCTCGTTTCTGGCATAAATTCTTGTATGATATCGGTGTCGTGCCAACGAAGGAACCATTCCAAAACCTATTCAACCAAGGAATGATCCTTGGCGAGAATAATGAAAAAATGAGTAAATCCAAAGGGAATGTCGTGAACCCGGATGATATCGTTGAAAGCCATGGTGCCGATACACTTCGCATGTACGAAATGTTCATGGGACCATTGGATGCTTCGATTGCCTGGTCCACAAACGGATTGGACGGTTCTCGCAGATTCCTTGACCGTATCTGGCGTTTATTGGTCAACGATGACGGTACGATCACAGATAAGATGACAGAAACCGATGACACGGGCAAGCTCGAAAAAGTCTATCATCAAACGGTTAAAAAAGTGACCGAGAACTATGAGGAATTGAAATTCAATACGGCGATTTCACAATTGATGGTATTCATTAATGATGCTTATAAAGCGGATTCGCTTCCTAAAGTATATATCGAAGGCTTCGTAAAGCTGCTTGCACCAGTTGCACCGCACATCGCCGAGGAAATTTGGTCTAAATTGGGTCATTCCGAAAGCATCACGTACGGAACATGGCCGGCTTTCGACGAAGCGAAGTTAGTGGATAACGAAGTCGAAATCGTCATCCAAATCAACGGAAAAGTCAAAGCGAAATTAATGGTGCCGACTGACACTACGAAAGAAAAACTGGAAGAAATCGCGATGGGTGATGATTCCATCAAAGAACAAATCGATGGAAAAACCATTCGTAAAGTGATTGCCGTACCAGGCAAATTAGTCAATATCGTCGCCAACTAAATAATAATGATTGGAAGCTGTCCCGCATACTTTTACTGCGGGGCAGCTTTTTTTTCGCAGTCATTGACCGCCATAGGAAATAGGTCATGTTAGGATTTTCACCGATTTGAATCTATCGAATATTGGCAACGACTATCGTCATGAGATGACCATCGGAACTCAAATATCTTGCTTAATTGGTACATGTGAATCATTTTTCGGCTTAATGGACAAATAAATCAAGCATTTGACATAAAAAAGGAAAAAAATTGGTTGATAAAATTTTACAGTGTGATAGTTTGGTATAGTACTGTTATTTTTTAACCAATTATTGGAGGGAAAACCGTGAAATTTAAGAATGTGAGTCGAATTACGGCGTGTGTACTAATTTTTTCACTGATTTTCAGCTTGATTATTCCGCTAAATTCTCAAGCTGCACCAGCAACACCCGTTGAAAATGTAAAAACGATTAAAAATGGGGACACTCTGGACGGAAAGTTTGAAAAACCGGATGTTCAATGGTATCAAATCAGTCCCACAACAGAAGAAATACAAAAGTTCTCCCACATTGAATTCGAAGTCAATTCGGACAAAATCTTGAATATTTCCGTATATCAAGATAAAGAAAAAGCAGAAAAAGATGAGAGTAATTATATGGTCTCTTCTTATCCTGATGAAGAAGCCGTAGTCGATTTCCCATATGCTTGGGAAGGCACATATTATGTTAAAGTTGAATATTTCGGCGATACGGATGATGAGGGAAATCCGATCCCGGATGCGGAAAATGTAGCTGAATACTCCATCAATGCGCATTCAGTAACATTGCCGCCATCTGCCGGGGACGAAGGGGAAGATCTCGAATCATGCCCGGTTGAAGTGAGTGTAAACGATAAGAAAACGGGAGAATCCATGTTGAAAACACTCCGCGTGTTTAGAGATGAGGTTCTCACGAAGTCGCCTGAGGGACGCACCCTTTCCTCTTTATACTATAAAGCTTCGCCATTCCTGGCTTTTCATCTTGCCGGGAATAAAACGGCAAGGGAAGCCGTTTATAAACACTTAGTCGAGATTAAGCCCCTTATTGAGGATCTTAATGAGAATGGAGCAAGCAGTACGGCAGTCATTAGCAACAAACAGCAAGACTCAATTAAAGCTTTATTCAATAAGTCGGCAGACGTAGCACCTGCTGGATTGAAAAAAGAAATGAACAGCATAGCTAAGAAGATCAACCTTGATAAGCTTGCAGGAGAGAGAATTGTCGATATCGCAAGCAAAGCGGGAATCGAACTTCCGGCTTCGAAGAATATAAAGAACAAATATATTGTCAAACTTAAACCAGGGAAGTCATTAAACGCTGTCCAATCCAAGATAAGCGGAGAAGGATATGGAACATTATCGGTGGCACCTAAACAACAAGAGGTTCTGTATGATGATATGTATGTAGTAGAGTTAAAGAACCAAGCTAAAATGAGCACAGCATCTCTATCGAAAATCGAGAAACTTCCAGAAGTGGAATATATCGAACCGGTAAAAACGTATAAAGCATTTTCTGCCGACATTCAATCACCGTATCAATGGTCTTTAGCTAACGCCGGTGGGGAAGAAGGCATAAAGGGAGCGGACATCGATAACGAAAAACTGCAGAACCTTATTAAGAAACGTAATTTAAAAGATACATTGGTAGCGGTCATCGACACAGGAGTCGATGATTCACTTGCAGATCTACAGGGTGTCGTCAAAATGGAGTCAGGCAGGAACTTCATCGATAAGAAAGAAAAAGCGATCGATGACAATGGCCATGGTACACATGTATCCGGAATCATCGCTGCCAAAGCGGATAATGGATATTCCATGCAAGGAATCAATCCAGTAGCTAAAATCATGCCTGTGAAGGTCTTGGACTCTTCAGGATATGGAGACAATGAGAAAATTGCACTAGGCATTAAATATGCCGTGGATCATGGTGCAAAGGTCATAAACCTTAGCTTGGGCGGAGAATATAGCAGGACAATTGAATATGCCTTGAAACATGCCGCTGCCAAGAATGTAATGGTTGTCGTAGCAAGCGGAAATGATGGGATGGAGGGCCTTTCTTATCCTGCATCATCTAAATACGCCATATCCGTCGGTGCAACCAATGCCCTTGATTTAGTATCCGATTATTCCAATTATGGATCGAAATTGGACATGGTCGCTCCAGGTACAGGCATCCCGAGCCTTGTGCCTAATGGGAATGTTACCTACATGGATGGTACATCAATGGCAACTCCCCATGTTGCGGCAGCTACAGCTCTTTTATTATCCGGAAACCCTGGGTTGAAAGTGAATGAAGTAAGGGAAATCCTTCATGAGACATCGGAATATGTCGCTTTTGAAGAAGAAGATAATGTAGACCCTTATGAGGACTATCAACCAGAAGATGGAGAAATCATGATGCCGGAAGAAGAGCTGCCTGTCGGAAAAGATTTAGTATCTGGTTATGGAAGGCTGAATGCGTACAGTGCTCTTAGTGCCGTGGATTTACAAGCTAAAGTCAATCTTGTGATGGATACGCAAACAAAACTGACTGGTTCAGCTAAAAAAGGTTCAGTAATCGAAGTGAAAAGCGGAAACAAAACACTCGGTAAAGGAACGGCGGCAGCTAACGGAACGTTCACCGTTACGATTCCGGTCCAAAAAGCTGCGCAGCAGCTAACGGTGAATATCTCTGATTCTTCCAAACTAGCAGTATCTTCAATCAAAGTATTCGTGAATAAGGGTGCAACCCCTAACAAACCAACAGTTAAAGCTGTAAGTGACAAAGATACGTATGTAACGGGTCAATCACAAGCGGACATGAAAATCTCGATCAAAAATAGCGCAAAAAAAGTGATTGGTTCAGGTAACACGGACAGCAAAGGGAATTTCAAAGTGAAAATCAGCAAGCAAAAGGCTGGCACTAAACTTTCAGTCACAGCTACAGACTTAGCGAAACGTGAAAGCAAGGCGGCAACCGTGACTGTTCTCGATAAAACAGCTCCGGATGCACCGAAAGTGAATGAAGTAAGCGATAAATCAACAAAAGTAACTGGCAAAGCGGAAATCGGTTCAAGCGTAACCGTAAAGTACAGCAATAAAAACATCGGAACGGCAAAAGCTGATAGTAAGGGGAACTTCTCCATCAAAATCAGCAAGAAAAAAGCAGGGTCCGCATTATACGTCTCAGCAAAAGACAAAGCGGGCAATACAGGAAAAGCAACAAAAGTAACGGTTAAAGATAAAACCGCTCCAGGTGCACCGAAAGTGAATGAAGTAAACGACAAAGCAACAAAAGTAACTGGTAAAGCGGAAATCGGTTCAAGCGTAACCGTGAAGTACAGCAATAAAAACATCGGAACGGCAAAAGCTGATAGTAAGGGGAACTTCTCCATCAAAATCAGCAAGAAAAAAGCAGGGTCCGCATTATACGTCTCAGCAAAAGACAAAGCGGGCAATACAGGAAAAGCAACAAAAGTAACCGTTAAAAAATCTAAATAGCAGTGAAGGCCGTTTAACTTACAGGTTAAACGGCTTTTTTTGTGAGAAAATGAATGAAATACCGCTCGATGATGAGCGGTTCGGTACAGAAATACAAGCGGGGAATTATGTACTATCAAGGACATCCGATAACATTCGAGTGTTTGTCGATCTAAAGGATGAAACGGAAAACCGAAAGTTTGCAAACCATTCAGTGGAAAATTGATGAAAATGGAAAAAAACCAGTCGAGATAGAACTGAAAAATGGCTATAACGTGTATATTGAAAAAATAGAAAATGATGGTTATATATCGAATGAGGGTGATCTGATATTAGAGAGAAATAATGAGGAAAGTGATTAATTTAAGGGGATTAAATACTTCCGAAAATATTAGGAATCCAGCACAAAAGCGGATTCCTTATTTTAAATGTAAATACCTAGGGCGGGATTTCCGGGGGTCCACATATCCGCCGGTTATTTGATGTCCGAGAGAGCTCGCGATGACTACTGCTGCAAAGAGGAGGATGATTTTCTTCAATTAAAGAACTTCTTTCCGTTTTTTTATTTTTAAAGATTACACCCAAATGCCTCTTCCTTCAACCCCCTTTTTATGGATGTTGGATTAATTGCGACAAACATTAAATGACCGAAGATAAAGTAGCTGGTATTCATTTAAAAATGAAAACTTTTAAAAAAATTCACTAATATAGATAAGAATAATAAGAGGTTGTGAATTTATGGGAGTCAGCCCTTGGCGGACTCTCTTTTGCTTGTGGATCCGCCAACTCCGCCACTTCGATCTTGAATTGCTCTTAAAGCATGAGCTTTTCTCTAGCTTGATGTGGAATATATGTAATTCGTCGGGAGGCAAATTGGGATTACTGTAAGGCTAGGGAGATGACTGGGCGGGGAGGTCTTGATGCGGTAAATAGGGCGGAATGAAAAAAATGAAGGGGCAAGTTCGATTTATCTTGCCCCTTCATTTCTCAGCTCATTTAGTGAATTCACTTCTCAGAAGATAGACGACATCGTATTTCTTCAACTCGTCCATATAGCCATCACTATCACCATAAAAATCAGTGGAAAGTGAACGTATGCCTTCATTTCCGTTTGAATAACAAATACTCGCCAATACAAGCTTGTTTGTGCTGTTTATTTTGAGTTTGTCAGCACTGCCCCATACGCTGGACTCCATTTCACCAATGGTTTCAGGATAAGTAACTGTATCCGTACCTGCGTCATTTTGAATGCTGATGTTGAACATCGATTGATTTTGATCAGCAACCGTTTTGGAGTTCGTA
The DNA here is from genome assembly GCF_025175645.1 of Peribacillus aracenensis. Classification (NCBI taxonomy): domain Bacteria; kingdom Bacillati; phylum Bacillota; class Bacilli; order Caryophanales; family Bacillaceae; genus Peribacillus; species Peribacillus aracenensis. Next base: position 181,975 of record NZ_JANZMJ010000005.1, on the reverse strand, counting down.
AAGATGATTGTCCCATTATCACTGACGGCAGTTGTCATGCGTCCCATTTCAGGTTCGACAAGTTTGCCAAATTCATATTTTTCGACCCAGACGGACATCTCCTTGTATGTATCATCAACATTGAAATCGATAAGAAAGGAATGTTCACTAGAATTCTCCAGGATGGCTTTTTCCCTTGCAGTCAACTCAGGAACTGAAAGGTCATTCCCGGATTTTGGCTCACCAGCCTTACAGGCGACTAACGAAAGTGAGGTCAGGGATAGGATGATGGATAGAAAGATCTTTTTCATGATTTTCACCTCTTGTATACTATTTCCTAATTAAAACCAATTTTTGTATATTATAACATTATAGTGAAATTGGGACACGGCAAAAAGGCAAGCAATCGGTATGCTTGCCTTTTTGTTGCATTTAGAATGGTTGGGAAAGAGCCTGATTGGCAACATCGACGTCATTTTGAAGCAATTGGTTAAAGTCGTATGCAGGATAGAGATTTCTTTCATAAAGGCAGTGGAATATCTTGGCGTGGGTATCGATGGCTCCATTTAAATGCTTCCTAAATACCTTTCGGAGGGAAGGGGTGGCTGTTTCAGGAATGGCACCCAGCATAATTTTTGAAGGATGTTTTGGCAAAGATCAGCAGTTCCCTAGCAGCAGCGGCCGATGCGTCATCCCTTGTTACATCGTAATCCCGGCCCGTCCTAGGCGTCAATGGATAAAATTGCAGCAGATCCATGATGTTTTGGGTAATAGAATCAATCGTTTGCCTATATATCTTTTTTAAAATGGGGTCTTTTATTTTCGGATAAGCTTTTTTAAATTTCATAAGAGCATTGGACTGGGCGGCGTCCAATTCATGAAGCTCAAGTGTTTCCTGTATATTCCTCCCGAACGAATAATCTTGTTACGTTATTTGTTTATGGAAAAGGCTGTCCCATCTTCCTTCACATACACAGTTCAGGAGGATCGCCGTTTTTATTGATATTGCTCGAGAACAGAGAAGAACTTTTTGGTAAATTGGTAAAAAAGTTTTTCTGATGGTGCCAACTCCCTGTTTTTGGAAGTGATGATGCCGACAGTCCGTTTGACTTCAGGTGAATCGATCGGGATTTTGACAGTCAGTCTTGGAATGACTTCATAAAAGGTACTATCAGGGAGCAGACTGACTCCGATTCCGGCAGATACGAGCCCTTTTATGGAATCCATGTCTTCACCTTCCGAGGCGATGTTCGGTGTGAAACCGGCTGCTTTGCATGCTTCGAGAGCGATAGTGTGAAAGATGTATCCTTTTGGAAACAAGACGAAGGGATCATTTCGCAAGTCACTTAGACGCAGACTTTTCCTTTCGGCCAATGGGTGCGTTATCGGCAGTAAAGCGGAAATGTTTTCCGTGAACAGGATATGACCTTCGATATCTGGATCGTTTGTCGGAATCGGTCCAAGGAAGGCTAATCCGATTTCGCGATTTTTGACAGCGTCCTTTAACGAGGAATAAGATCCCTGTCTTAAATGGAAGCCGATATTCGGCTGCTCATCTTTAAAAGCGGAAATGACGGTAGGAAGTAAATGGGTGGAAAGGCTGGTCGGGAACCCGATTTTAATGCTTCCGTGTTCAGGGTCCAAAAACTCATCAATTTGATATTTGGCATATTCTATCGCCTGTATCGCCGTTTTTGCATGAATCAAGAAAATTTTACCGATGGGAGTTAACTGGATATTACGGCCGATTTTCTCGAATAAAAGAACGCCAAGCTCATCTTCCAGTCTGGAGATTTGCCGGCTGATCGCTGATTGTGCAATATGCAGGTGCTCGGCGGCTTCAGAGACGTGTTCTCTCTCGGCGACTTCAACAAAATAACGTAATTGCCGTAGTTCCATTTTTTATCCTCCTGGCATTCATCTCAAAGTGAGATAGATTCTACTAGAATTATATATTGTTTATATCGATTTGAAAACCTAGAATAAATGTAAGTGACATAACGGTGTAAGAATACGATGGGAGCGATTAATATGACATACAATCAAATACCAAAAGCACAAGGGCTCTACCATCCTGAATTTGAACATGATGCATGTGGGATCGGTTTATACGCTCATTTAAAAGGGCTTGCTACACATGACATCGTCAAACAAGGACTGGATATGCTGTGCCAATTAGATCATCGCGGCGGACAAGGCAGCGATCCCCTTACAGGAGATGGCGCAGGATTAATGGTACAGATTCCTGATGAATATTTCAGGCTGGCATGCCCGGAAATGAATTTGCCGGCAAAAGGACGCTATGGTGTAGGCATGCTCTTTTTCTCTAACAATGATGATGAACGGAATGAAATCGAAACTCGTTTGAATGCATTTATCGAACAAGAGGGCCAAACGCTATTAGGCTGGAGAACGGTTCCTGTTGATGCAACGAAAATCGGGGAGGTCGGCAAGGAGACATGTCCGACGATCCGCCAAGTTTTCATCGGGGCAAGCGTTGGGCTGACAGATGATTTAGCTTTTGAACGTAAATTGTTCATTATCAGAAAACAAGCTGAAAACTGGGCCCGTGAACGCGGCAAACGTTTCTATTTTGCCAGCCTTTCAAGTGCTACGATCGTATACAAAGGATTATTGACGCCAGAGCAGGTGGATGCTTTTTATCTTGACCTTCAACAGGAGTCTTTCGTTTCGGCTTTCGCTTTAGTGCATTCCCGCTTCAGCACGAATACTTTTCCTAGTTGGGAACGGGCACATCCAAACCGTTACCTGATCCATAATGGCGAAATCAATACGCTTAGGGGCAATGTGAATTGGATGAAAGCGCGTGAGCAGCAGTTCGTGTCGGAAGCATTCGGGGATGACTTGCAAAAGGTCCTGCCTATTCTGGATATAGACGGCAGTGATTCCTCGATTCTTGATAATGCACTTGAATTCTTCGTGCTTGCCGGGCGTAAGCCGGCACATGCGGCGATGATGCTCATTCCTGAACCGTGGACGGAGAATCCGCATATGACGAAGGAAAAGAAGGCATTTTACGAATATCATAGCATGCTCATGGAGCCATGGGATGGTCCGACGGCCATATCCTTTACGAATGGCAAGCAAATCGGTGCCATCCTTGATCGAAATGGTTTAAGGCCGGCAAGGTATTATGTGACAAAAGATGATTACATCATTTTCTCATCCGAAGTCGGTGTGATCGATGTGGAGCCGGAGAATGTATTATATAAAGATCGTTTAAGCCCAGGCAGAATGCTTTTAATAGATTTAGAGGAAGGCCGTATTGTTTCCGATGAAGAGATCAAGTCGGAAATGGCTCAGGAAAAACCATACCAGCAATGGCTGGACGAACAGCTTGTTCAATTGCGTGACGAAGAACCTGTGCTCGAAGGGGAGCCATTGAGTGATTTGTTATTCAGGCAAAAAGCGTTCGGATACACGTATGAAGATGTCCAAAAATATTTACTGCCGGTCATTAACGAAGGCAAAGATCCACTTGGCAGCATGGGGAATGACATTCCATTAGCGGTCTTATCAGATCGCCCGCAATCGCTATTCAACTATTTCAAGCAATCTTTTGCACAGGTAACCAACCCGCCAATCGATTCACTTCGTGAACAGATCGTCACGTCAACGATGACATTTCTGGGTGCGGAAGGAGATTTGCTGAAACCGGATGAAACGAACAGCCGCCGCATTCAATTGGATTCACCTGTATTGACGCCAGGTCAAATGCAGCAGTTGAAAGAAAATGCCTATCCTGAATTCAGGAGCAAAGTCATTCACACTTTATTTTCAGAAGATTTAGATAGAGAACTCGATCGCATCTGCCGTGAAGCGGAACAAGCGATCGCTGATGGTGTCAGCCTTTTGATATTATCTGACAAGGATATGAGCAAAGAAAAAGCTGCGATTCCTTCCCTGCTGGCTGCGAGTGCCCTACATCAAGAGCTGATCCGTCATGGGAACCGTACGAAAGTGAGCATTATCGTTGAATCGGGGGAAGCAAGGGAAGTCCATCATTATGCATCCCTGATCGGGTATGGAGTGGATGCGATTTACCCATACCTTGCTTATGAAACATATAAGCAGGCGGTATTGGAAGGCAGTTTGTCCATCAGCTACGAAGAAACCGTAAGGAAATATGTACGCTCGTTGACAGAAGGCATCGTAAAAGTGATGTCGAAAATGGGGATTTCAACGATTCAAAGTTATCGCGGCGCACAAATTTTCGAAGCGGTCGGAATCGGTGCTGAAGTGATCGAACGCTATTTCAGCGGTACGGCATCGCAGCTTAGTGGGATCGATTTGGAAACGATCGCAGATGAGGCGTTGATTCGCCATAGGAAAGCTACAGCCGATTCACTTGACCGAACTCTTGAAAGCGGAAGTGATTTTCAATGGAGAAAAACAGGGGAACATCATGCTTTCAATCCTAAAACGATCCACACACTGCAATGGGCCTGCCGGAAAGGCGACTATAATTTATTTAAGCAATATTCAAACATGGCGAATGAAGAGAGACTCGGGTTTTTACGGAATTTATTCTCGTTCGATCAGAAACGCCAAAGCATTTCCATAGATGAAGTGGAAACCGTGGAATCCATCGTCAGCCGATTCAAAACGGGCGCGATGTCATTCGGTTCTTTGAGTCAGGAAGCACATGAAACATTAGCGATTGCGATGAACCGTTTAGGCGGAAAAAGTAATAGCGGTGAAGGCGGGGAGCATCCTAGCCGTTACCAACTGGATGAAAACGGCGATGACCGCCGCAGCGGAATTAAACAAATTGCATCCGGTCGTTTTGGAGTGAAAAGTCATTACCTTGTTAATGCAGATGAACTTCAAATCAAAATGGCGCAAGGTGCAAAGCCGGGTGAAGGCGGCCAGCTGCCAGGGAACAAAGTATATCCTTGGGTCGCGGAGGTCCGTGGTTCCACACCAGGTGTCGGCCTGATTTCACCGCCTCCGCATCATGATATCTATTCGATTGAAGATCTGGCACAGCTGATTCACGATTTGAAAAATGCGAACCGTGATGCCAGAATCAGCGTCAAACTTGTATCAAAAGCAGGCGTAGGCACAATTGCAGCCGGTGTGGCCAAAGGAGCCGCGGATGTCATCGTTATCAGCGGGTATGATGGCGGTACGGGGGCATCACCAAAAACAAGTATCAAACATACAGGTCTTCCTTGGGAGCTGGGCCTTGCCGAAGCACACCAAACATTGATGTTGAATGGCCTGCGCAGCCGTGTAGTCCTTGAAACGGATGGAAAGTTAATGACGGGACGCGATGTGGTCATGGCAGCTATCCTTGGAGCGGAAGAATTCGGCTTTGCTACAGCACCGCTTGTGGTCCTCGGCTGTGTCATGATGCGTGCTTGCCATTTGGATACATGTCCAGTCGGGGTAGCTACTCAAAACCCTGAGCTTCGCAGCAAATTCACAGGAGATCCGGATCATGTCGTGAATTTCATGCGCTTCATCGCTGAGGAAGTGCGGGAAACGATGGCCGAGCTTGGATTTAGAACACTGGAAGAAATGGTCGGCCGCACTGATGTTTTACAAGTGAGCGAGCGGGCGCAAAACCATTGGAAAGCGAAGCATCTGGACTTGACGACACTTCTTTTCCAACCGGAGGGGATACGTACGTATCAACTTCCTCAAAATCATAAAATTGATGAATCCCTGGATATCCGTGAGATTTTACCGGTTGTGGAGCCTGCTTTGGATGACCAAACCCAGGTGGACGTCAGCTTCCCGATTACAAACGTGAACCGTGTGGTCGGAACGATTGTCGGCAGTGAAGTATCCAAACGCTATGGGGAAGAAGGGCTGCCTGAAGATACGATCACACTTCGTTTTACGGGATCGGCGGGCCAGAGCTTCGGAGCGTTCATTCCAAAAGGGATGTCGATGTATTTGACAGGTGATGTCAATGACTATGTTGGGAAAGGCTTATCTGGCGGAAAGATCATTGTCACGGCACCTGCTGGCAATCAGATTGAGGCTGGGGACAATGTAATTGCCGGAAATATCGCCTTATATGGTGGAACAAGCGGCGAGGCCTACATGAATGGCCGTGCGGGAGAGCGATTTGCAGTACGGAACAGTGGAGTCAACGTCGTCGTTGAAGGAATTGGCGATCATGGCTGTGAGTATATGACAGGCGGACGCGTGGTCATTCTGGGCAACGTCGGCAAAAACTTTGCGGCGGGCATGTCAGGCGGCATCGCTTATGTACTTGCTGATGATGCAGAAGAATTCAAGGCATTATGCAATGGTGAAATGATAGAATTCGAGACGCTTGATGATATGGATGATGCAAACGAAGTAAAAGAAATGCTTTACAGCCACGTTCATTATACTGAAAGTGCCAAAGCCTCGTATGTACTGGAGAACTGGGCGGATTTTGCCAAGAAATTCGTAAAAGTCATACCGAAAGATTACAAACGGATGATCAAAAGCATCAATGAGCAGAAGCGTGCAGGGCTAACGGATGAAGAAGCGATCATGAGTGCATTCCAAGCAAATGCCGTTCAAGATAAAAAAATCACTAAACAAGCTGTGATGCAGTAAGGAAGGGGAGAGAAAGATGGGAAAAGCAACAGGATTTATGGATTACCCGCGAGAAAAACCAAAAGACCGGAATCCTCTCACTCGTTTAAGTGACTGGAGAGAATATACAGCTCCTTTCTCTGATGAAAAGTTAAGTACACAGGGAGCGCGGTGTATGGACTGCGCCACCCCTTTCTGCCATATGGGCATGGAATTGAACCGGGTCACAACAGGCTGCCCGATTCATAATCTGATCCCGGAGTGGAATGATTTGGTGTACCGCGGCAGATGGAAAGAAGCATTGGACCGTTTATCGAAAACGAATAATTTCCCTGAATTCACCGGGCGCGTCTGTCCGGCCCCTTGTGAAGGGTCTTGTACAGTAGCGATAAGCGATCCTGCCGTTACCATCAAGAACATTGAAAGGACCATCATCGACAAAGGATTTGAAAATGGCTGGATCACGCCTCGCATCCCTGAAAGCAGAACCGGCAAGAAAATTGCCATCATCGGTTCAGGACCGGCTGGATTAGCGAGTGCCGACCAGTTGAATCAGGCAGGTCATTCGGTCACGGTTTATGAGCGCTCAGACCGTGCAGGGGGGCTGTTGACATACGGCATCCCGAACATGAAACTTGAAAAAGATGTCGTTGCACGCCGAATTAAATTATTGACCCAGGAAGGCATCGATTTCATTACCAATACAGAAGTAGGCAAAGATATAACAGCCGAAGAACTGCAAAATCAATATGATGCAGTCATCCTTTGCACAGGCGCCCAAAAGCAGCGTGACCTGGTAATTGAAGGAAGCGAGGCATCAGGCATTCACCTTGCAATGGATTACTTGACGACTTCGACTAAAAGCCTGTTGGACTCCAATTTTGAAGACGGCAAGTTCATAGACACTAAGGGGAAGGACGTCATCGTCATCGGCGGCGGGGATACAGGAGCTGACTGTGTCGCAACTGCCCTTCGCCAGGAATGTAAGAGCGTCGTGCAATTCGGGAAGCATCCAATCCTTCCGACGGCCCGTACATCCGATAATATGTGGCCGGCCTACCCGAATGTATTTTCCCTTGATTATGCGTATGAAGAAGCGGAAGCGAAATTCGGTGCAGATCCGCGACAATATTCAATCCAAACCAAAAAAATCGTAGCCGATGAAAATGGCAACGTTAAAGAACTGCACACAATCTCAATGGAAAAAATCAAAGGCGAAGACGGAATGTACATTTTCAGGGAAGTTCCAGGAACTGAAAAAGTATGGCCTGCACAATTCGTTTTCATCGCAATCGGATTTGAAGGAACCGAAATGCCGCTATTAACTCAATTTGGCGTAGAAACAGTAAATCAAAAAATTGATGCCGTCTATGGCGAATACAAAACGAATGTCGAAGGAGTTTTCGCTGCCGGAGATGCAAGGAGAGGGCAAAGCCTCATCGTTTGGGCAATCAATGAAGGCCGTGAAGTAGCGAGAGAAGTGGACCGCTACTTGATGGGCGCAACGGTATTGCCTTAATTTTTAAAAAAGGAAGTGCCATAATGGTGCTTCTTTTTTTTGTGTGGTGGGAAATGTGGAATTCACGAGTAAAGCGCCGAAACTCACGAGTAAAAGGCCAAAACTCACGAGTAAATGGTTGGAATTCACGAGTAAAGCGCCAAAACTCACGAGTAAAGCGCCAAAACTCACGAGTAAGTGTACGAACTCACGACTCAAAATCCTCTATGATATGCAGCGGCTCTTCCATGGTTGCCCATTCAACATGTGCCTATGATCGGAAAGAGATTTTACTTTCCACATAGGTCTGTATCGTTTCATTAAAGTATTCTTCGATTGCAGGAGGATGATAACTTCCGCTTGAACAATAGAAATTGAAGTTGTTCTTGGATTCCATAAGCGGGACAAAAATGGGGATTTTTTAAACTGGCCGCTTCGTGCTTAGCAAAAACTAAAAAGCAATCCTTCGCCATTGAAGGATCGCTTTTCCTTATTATTTCAGCCGCTCGATTAGGTCGGTCATTTTATCCAAAGTGGTTACGTTCTGGTTGCATTTCATACTGTCCAGACAAATATAATTCCCTTTTCTAATAAATGTCCCTTGGACGGTTCCTTTTGTTTCAGACATGAACATCCCTACTTCTTCAAAGCGGCTGCATATGGCACAGATCCCTTTTTTGTTGGCAGGTTTAATGGTTCCGTGCAATCCGGTGAGTTTATTATGATGGGGTGCAATGATGAATTTTTTCCCGGAACCGACATCATCCCATCCCAAATAGGAAATCTCTCTCAAATCAATGTTTTCCAACAAAGGGACTTTTAATTTCTTTGCTTTAGGAAATAATTTTTTTATCGTTTTTTCGGTTACTACTTTAAATGGGATCACAAATGGCTTTACCTGTAAGAGAAAGGCTTCGGCTTGTGCGGGATCTTTAATGGTATCTACTGGATCCAGCAGTTGTTTTTGCTCTTCGCTCAGGTCACTGAATAAGCTTAATACTCGTTCTTTGGCGACTGTTTTCAAGGTGGTGATAACATCCTTATCGTTGGCCGTCGCGTGTCCATTTATGAGAATCTGTGTTTGGGATTTTATGAAGTTATACTGCTCGCTCCTGATAAAAGCTTCCATTTTCTTCACTCCTGTTTCTGTTGCTCGTTACTTTTCACATGATATCGTTTTTCTTTACTTTATAGAAATCGCATCTGCTTTAAAAGGGGGAAAACGACTAAGAAACATACTCGGCATACAAATAGCACTGATATCATTACCAGTGCTATCCATGCAATCCTATTTGGAATAAACGATTTTCTTGATGGTTTCTGCGGAGAGAAAATGTTCCTCTGCTAATTGTTGGATGGTATGACCGTCTTTGAATGCATATTTTATAGAGGCATTTCGGTCATCGATCAATTCCCTTGATCCCGAACGGGTTCCCCATTTGTGATGGGCCTTTTCAGGTTTAGGGATATATATGGTTTCACCTTGCACATACTTTTGAATTTCAACGATCAGCTTTTCAGGCAAAACGGACGTCGCTTTTACATATTTCATTTCTGCCAGCCCCTTATTCTTTTTTTAAAATGAAATAAGGTGCAAAGCCGAATATTAGAAATGATAAGGCGGGCGATTAAGTTTAGCTTAATTCAACCCCATGCAAAGTATCGCCTCCAATACTGGGCTTTGCATGAGATGCTGCAGAAGGTGGCATTAACATTCTGATTGCCATCTTTACACCTCCCCGTTATGTCCCTGAAGAACACGTATTGTTTTTATTATAAAATATATAAGGGTGGTTGCCAAACTATTTCCAATGTTAAAGATGACTCGGCGGGCTGATTGTTTGATAATGTTCTGAGTCCATGAAATAATTTGAATGGAAACCAAACTAACCATTATGGGAGCTGACCTTTATGAAAGTATTCGTAGTTGGGGCAAATGGGCAGATCGGTAAATATCTTGTAGATTTATTAAAAGATAGCCCGGAACATAGTGTACGGGCAATGGTTCGTAAAGAAGAACAAAGTAAGCATTTAGAGAAAAAGGGAATTGAATCTGCTCTCGTGAGCTTAACCGGATCGGTGGATGAGATTTCGAATGCGGCAAAAGGATGCGATGCCATCGTGTTTACTGCAGGATCTGGAGGAAGCACCGGTGCTGATCAAACGCTGTTGATTGATTTGGATGGTGCTGTAAAAACGATTGAAGCGGCAGAAAACTTGGGAATCAACCGATTCATCATGGTGAGTGCTTTTCAGGCCAATAATCGCGAAAACTGGAATGAAGCCATCAAACCATATTATGTGGCCAAGCACTACGCGGATAGGGCATTGTTACAAAGCGATTTAAATTATACCATCATTAAGCCAGGCGGTCTGGTGAATGAACCGGGGACAGGCAAAGTGGCAGCCGCCGAAGAATTGGAGCGAGGTCCGATTGCCCGTGAAGATGTGGCTCGAACTATTTTTGCTTCTTTAACTGAAGAAAATACCTACAAGCGTTCATTTGATTTAATCTCTGGTGATACTGCAATCGCGGAAGCATTAAGGGAAATTTAACGAAAAAAGGAGGCAGGGCCACTCAGGTTGAGTGGGCCCTGCCTTATTTAATTCCTTCAATATGCTTGATGACCTTCGCTGGGTTTCCGCCGACAACAACGCCTTCAGGAACATCCTTTGTTACGACTGCCCCTGAAGCGACGACGGAATGATTCCCTATTGTTATGCCAGGATTGATGATGGCCCCTCCGCCAATCCATACATGATCCCCGATCGTAACAGGTTTTCCGTATTCCACTCCAGAACTGCGTTCAAAGGGATCCAGCGGGTGTGTGGCTGTATAGATATGCACTCCGGGAGCCAACATGCAGTCCTTGCCAATTTTCACTTCACAAACGTCCAAAATGACACAATCGAAATTAGCATAAAAGTTTTCTCCGACAGAAATGTTGTATCCATAGTCACAACGGAAAGTGGGTTCAATATATACATTTAGACCAGTGGAACCTAAAAGCTGTTTCAGCAGGGCAGTTCGTTCATCTCCTTCGCTTTCCGTTGTCTGATTGTATAACCGGGTCAACTTTCTGGCATTTTCCCTATCTCTTACTAATTCCGGATCAGCGGCCATGTAAGGTTCCCCGCTCACCATTTTTTCTTTTTCCGTATTCATGTTAACTCCTCCTATTTATTCGGTTTTTAGATGTTTTTGATAAATATCAGAATATTTAAATATTTTTTCTGCAAAATAAATTGCAGTACTTTTTACTCAAACTTTTCTGTTGAACCTAACTGCCTCGCTCATTTTTTTGAAAAAGAAATTAGAAAAGAAAGATTTTTCCGAATAATGAATGAAATAACTTTGACAAACGTTCCGCCTGATTTTATAGTAAGGAGAGTTATGGATGATTGATAGTTTCATGAAGGTATATTTTAACAGATAGGTAGAATACGTTCGCAGTTCTTGGCACTTATTTTTATGGGAAATTGATGGACGACTCTTTTCTTCGTTAAGATAATCAACACAATGGAGGGCTCTATATGACACAGAAAGCACCACTTTCTTTTATCATTGTAACAGGGTTAATGCTTTTTGCTTTATTTTTTGGTGCAGGAAACTTAATTTTCCCTGCCATGCTCGGGCAATCCGCCGGGACTAATTTATGGACGGCCAGTTTAGGGTTCATCATTACTGGGGTCGGTTTGCCATTCATTACAATATTGGCATTTGGTTTTTCGGGAAAAAATGATGTTCAATCGCTTGCAAGCAGGGCACACCCATTATTCGGCATCATTTTCACAGTCGTTCTTTATTTGTCTTTGGGACCGCTTTTCGCACTTCCCAGAACAGGGAGTGTATCCTACGAAATAGGGATTAAACCTTTCCTTTCTAATGATGTCGGCTTTTTACCATTGCTGATATTCACGATCATATACTTTGGAATTGCCTGTTTATTATCCATCAATCCATCAAAAATGCTGGATATCGTCGGGAAAATATTAACACCATTATTATTGATTTTCATCGGGATCCTCATTGTGGTCGCCATCATTAATCCAATGGGTGAAATCCAGTCACCAGCGGTTGATTATTCAGATAATTCTTTCTTTAAGGGGTTCAAAGAAGGGTATTTGACTATGGATACGCTGGCCGGATTTGCATTTGGAATCATTGTCATCAATGCATTCAAAGATAAAGGGATAACATCAAGAAAAGAAGTGTTAAGATCTTGTGTGAAAGCTGGCATTATAGCTGCCACTTTGTTGGTGATCGTTTATACGTCATTGACTTATGTAGGGGCAACAAGTGTGGAAAAACTCGGTCTGCTGGGGAATGGCGGAGACGTTTTGGCTCAAGCCTCGAATCATTTTTTCGGACCTGCTGGTGCCGTGTTGTTAGGATTGATTGTAATCGCTGCATGCTTAACGACAAGCATCGGTTTGATAACGGCTTGTGCTACGTATTTCAATAAAATACTTCCTGCTGTATCGTATAAATCATATGTCGTTATTTTCGCTGTTTTTAGTGCGGCTGTTGCCAATGTAGGTTTGACCAAGCTCATTTCCATTACAGTGCCTGTGTTAACGGCTCTTTATCCTGTAGCGATCGTTTTGATTGTTCTAACATTCTTCCATTCCTTTTTTAAAGGGAAATCGGAGGTATATTTAGGAAGCTTATTATTAACGGCGATCATCAGCATAATGGATGGAATAGTGGCATCAGGCATTAAAATGGAAGCTGTTTCGGACCTTTTCAATCAATACCTTCCACTATATAGTGTAGGGGTGGGATGGGTGATTCCTGCCATCATCGGCGGTGTATTGGGCTATATGGTATACCTTATGAAAGGTGACCCAAAGGAAGCCTATTAAGGAATATCAGAATGAACTTCGAATAACGTTGCCTCCAGGCACTCGCTTTCCGCGGGCGGTCTGGGAGCCTCCTCGGCGCTCTTTGTGCCTGTGGGGTCTCCCTTGGACGCGCTTTTCTAAGCAGGAGTCTCGAACACCCGCTTCAATCAACTGGATGTTTTTTAAAAAAACTGCAGGCAAACTAGCTCTTCTTCTAGTTTGCCTGCAGTCTGGGAGCTGTCTTGATGACAGCTCCTTTTCTTAGTGTTTGTTTTTAATGGGAAAGAGCCTTAAAATGTTCAGAAAGGGGTGTAGGAACACAATGATCAATCGATTACCAATAGAAATCGCAAATATATTACAAGCAAGCAAAAAAAATCCTGTTCAATTCGAGGAATTGATCAGGAGCGGCGGATATCTGCCTCCCGAGATGGAGTTGATGGTGGATGCCATCACGGCCTTAAGCATGGGGAAGAATATCCTCTTGAAGGGCCCGACAGGGGCTGGAAAGACAAAGTTTGCCGAGACATTATCGAATTTATTCAACCAGCCGATGTTCAGTGTCAACTGCTCAGTCGACTTGGATGCCGAAAGCTTATTGGGCTTCAAGACGTTGGCTTACAAAGAGGAAAAACAGGTGATAGAATTCGTTCCTGGACCTGTGACAAATTCGATGAATCACGGTCATTTCCTATATATAGATGAAATCAACATGGCAAAGCCGGAAACACTGCCGCTTATCAATGGTGTGCTTGATTACAGAAGGACGATAACGAATCCGTTCACGAATGAAGTCATAACGGCAAAAGATGGCTTTAATGTAATTGCTGCAATCAACGAAGGGTATGTCGGTACAGTGCCGCTGAATGAAGCGCTAAAAAATAGATTTGTCGTAATTGAAGTTCCTTATATCGAAGGGGAGCAGTTAAAGCAATTGATAGAAACCAATACAAAGTTGAAGGACCCAAAAAGCATTGAACTGTTCGTTAAACTGTCGAGTGATTTGATAAATGCCGTGAATCAAGGGAAGGTGGCTGAAGATGCGGCGTCGATCAGGGCTTTGCTTGATGCTTGCGATCTGAGTGTGTTGATCCCGCCGAAACGGGCGATTCTTCGTTCCATAGTGGATAAGTTGGACGAGGAACGGGAGCGTGAGTTTGTGAAGAACTTGGCTGACACATTATTCTAACTAGGAGAATGCCACATGAAGTATATCCGTTTCAATGATTCAATAATAGATACGGCTCTTTTTTTACAGCTGCAGGATCTCTCGACTGTTTTATCCGGCATTCCTGAGCTGGAATTCGAATACAATTATGGCTCCTTCATTGATTTGATCGAGAATAAGGTAACAGCCAGCCATTTTTGGGAAAATGGCAATAAGGAAGTGAAAGAAGCGGGACTGAAAACGGACGTGCTCCTTAGGACGATAGGTACGCTGCATCATTCAACAATCCAGAACATGAAGGAGTACCAGGATATCATCGGGGAAAGTTCGCTTCCGAAGTTTGCGGCCCAATTGTTCGCTTTACTGGAAGACTTGCGATTGGAAGAATTGGTGAAGAAGGAAAGGCCAGGCACGAAAAAATGGTTTTCGGTAAGAGGGGCTTACCTTAAACAATATTTCGAAAGCCAATTGACGACGAATGTCACAAGAAGTTTTGCACTGGATGAATTATACTGCCTCATCTATTTACTGCTTCAATCTGACAGGCCGGACCCGATTTTCCCAAGAGCCAATGTAAGGCAGCTGGAAGAATTGGAGAAACTCAAACCGTTCATCCATTCTGTCTTTGAGGCCAATAAAACGAGTGACATCACGAGGATTTGCGAGCAAATCGTTTTCCGTGTGAATGAGGAATACGAGGATACGATGAATGAATATTTCATCTTTCCCATTGCAAATGTGGAAAAGTATAAGGCAAATACCTTATTTGATGAACTGACTAGAAATGATGAACTGTTGAATGATGATACAGAAGATGCAGACGAAGAAAAAAGTGAGTTCATTGATGAAAAATTCTCGACATGGCACCGGGAGAATAAGAACGGCGAGAGTAATTCGACTTTTCTTCAATTTGAATTGGAGCAGGGAACGAAAACAAGTCTGATGGGCGGAGGTGCACGGGAAGCGGAAGATGCCGACCAAGCACTGGCTTCCATCCAGGGTTCATCAGGGGAAAGTAAACAAAAGGAATACAATCAGCAGGAAACGCTGGAGAAGAAACAAACGAATATGGGCAAAAGTGGTGAACATCCATTTGGTGAAGAAAACAAAGACGTCGTTCAGGTAATCAAGGAAGCCAAAATGCCAACACTTACGGAAGAGAAACGGTACCGTGAATTTGTTGCGGATATCGAACCGTTCAAGAGAAAACTCTCCAGTACAATTGAAAAGACACTGGAAAATAAAAAGAACGCACCAAGAAAAGATTTGGTTTTTGGCCGCTTATCGAAGAAATTGCTGCCGCTTGTTTTTGAAGAAAATCCTCGGGTCTTTTATAAAAAGAACCAGGATTCAAATGAAATGGATGCCGTATTCACATTGCTGATCGATTGCTCCGCTTCCATGCATAACAAAATGGATGAAACGAAACGAGGGGTCGTCCTGTTTCATGAAGTACTGAAAAAATTAAAGATCCCCCACTCGATCGTTGGATTTTGGGAAGATGCAAATGAAGTGAGAGAAGGATATCAGCCGAACTACTTCCATGTAATCCAGTCCCATTCCGATTCTCTTTATCTAAACTCAGGAGCTAAAATCATGCAGCTTGAACCAGAGGAAGACAACAGGGACGGATACAGTATCAGGGTCGCTACAATGGAATTGGAAAAAAGGCGTGAAAAAAACCGGTTCTTGCTCGTGTTTTCCGATGGTGAGCCGGCAGCAAGCGATTATGATCAAAATGGCATTGTCGATACACATCTTGCTGTTTCGGAAGCCAGGAAAAAGGGCATAGAAGTGATTGGCCTGTTTTTAGCGGATGGAGGCATCGAGGAAAGTGAAGAATTGACGATGAAAAACATTTATGGCAAAGAGCGCCTAATGATTCCAAGTGTAGCTGAATTGCCAGAGCAATTTACACCGCTGTTAAAAAAACTGCTGCTGAAGACCATATGAGAAGCGAAGTTCCCCCACTGGTCATTCAAAACGGGCTATGCATTTGATTAGAATATTAGTGAAAAACGCAGTAGGATTCAATGGATCTTACTGCGTTTTTTTATTATCAGTAAGCGTATAGATGGATGGAAACTTGAAAAGAACAACGAATGCGATTCTTTTGTCGGGATTGGGGTAAACCATAGATGAGGAAGTGATTATTTTGATGAATTTAATTTTTATGATGCTTTATTTTTTAATCATTGTTCTTGTTATTGAAATATCGGTTACCTTGATGAAATTGACTGGATTAAAAAGCACAGTGGCCAGATTTCAGGTTATCTCCATGCTGACAGGGACTGGTTTTACCACTGACGAGTCAAAATCCATCATTGATCATCCCATTCGAAGGAAAATAAGCATGTTCTTAATTTTATTTGGTGCTTTCTCACTTGCTGTCATCATTTCATCGATCAGTACATTGCTTACAGATGATCTGCGCTTGATGGAGTTAAGCATCATTATAGGGATACTGATGGTTCTGGCCGTACTAGTGAAAGCTCCATTCCTGAATAATAGACTATCGAATAAGATGGAAAGTGAAATGTACAATCATTATGAATTATGGGAACACCCGATAGAGGAGGTCCTATTTTTAGAGGATGAAGACGTGGTCATGGAGATCGATATTTATGAAGACTCCGAATTCATAGATGTCAAAGCGTTTGACGTCATAACGCATGGAGCTGATATAAATATCTTATTTATTGAAAGCGGAGAAGTGAAAATCAGGAAAGAGTTAAATGAGTATAAAATCAAATTAGGCGATAACCTCTTTTTATATGGAAATAAAAAAGAGATAGAAGACACATTCTCAAAAGAAATCGAAGAGATGAAGAAGAAGAAAAGTACATCGGAGTGAAAAGGATCCCAGCCCTTATGTTAAGGCTGGGATCTTTTGAAGATGGGCATTAATGTTTTTTATTCGGTAATTTCTGAGCGGGATTCCCGTTGCCTTGACGGCGGAAATTGCCTTCTTCCTTTTTCTGCTGCTCTTGAATGCTTTCAACGAATTCCTTTGAACTTTTCATGGAATGTACCTCCTCGATATTTTCTTCTTTACTATAACCAGAAGAGGGGAAATTCATGAGTCATGCATGGGATCTGACTACATTAACGGGGATAAAAGACTAAATAAATGTATCCATTACACGACCACTAGCCTTTCACCACCCGAAACTCTTCGAAGTCCTTCATTGTATCCTTCGAAAATTTCCGTTAAGTTTAACCCGGAAATTACAACAACGGATCCCTTTATAAAAAATATCCCTTTAAATATCACCTTCTAATGTTAGAATACATTACATTAGAATATTTCGAATATTGACAAAAATAAGGAGGGTATCTATAATTATCAATAATAATATCCATGAATAAACATTTATTGGGGTTTTGCCTATGGAACGGACAATGACTGTCCGAGAATTATGTGAGGTGCATACTCATTTACTGGACAAGGATATTCAGATGCTTGAAAACCTATCAACGAATTTATCGTTGATAGCCAATTTGAATAAAGCGAATGTGTTTATCGATTGTCCGGTGCTTGAAGGGAAGCATGCCGTTGTCGTGGCAGAGGCATGCGGACATTCCGTGAAATCGGTTTATGATCATCCGGTTGTCGGGAAATTCGCCTATGAGGCTTTTGAACCGGCAGTATTTTATGTATTGCGCACCGGAAAGGAGATGTTCGTGAATCGGGCATTGACTCAAGAGGGAGCAATGGTCCAGCAAAGTGTCGTTCCGATCAAGGGGGAATGCAATCGGGTCATAGCCGTTTTGATCATGGAAAAGGTGATTCATGAGGAACCTGAAACGTCAAAACAGTTTGATAGGCAAGATCAACAAAATTCCTTGGTTCCTGAATTTATCGAGGAGTCCATTTTCCTGATTAATAACCAAAACCGACTTGTCTATACGAATCCTGCTGCCATTAATCTAGTATCGGATATATGTATGACAGACTGTGCTTTAGGTGAATCCATTTTCGATTACTTTCCTGGCCTTGTTGATGTTCTTGCTTCAAAAGAGGACATTTTGATGAAGGAAATGAACATTGGTAAAAAGATTTTCCAAATAAAGAAATTCCATTTGGGCAACAAGAATTCTGATGAAACGTTCATCATCATCCGGGACCTGACAGAACTGCGGGATAAAGAGAGAGAGCTGATTAGCAAGTCAGTGGCCATTCGTGAAATTCATCATAGGGTGAAGAACAATTTGCAGACAGTCGCCAGTTTGCTTCGGCTGCAAATGAGGATGGGAGCCACTGAAGAAAGCAAGCCCCATTTATTGGTCAGTTTGAATCGGGTGTTAAGCATATCGTCGGTTTATGAAATCATTCTGGCAAGCAGTCAGGTCGATCATGTGGACCTGCTTGAGCTTATTGGGAAAATTGGCGATATGATCGTTCAAGCGGAGGGTCATGCCCGTCAAAGCCTGAGCATTGAATATAGTGGCGGTGAGCTGCATTCCATTGATTCCGGCATTGGCATTTCTGTCGCGCTGGTTGTGAATGAGCTCATTCATAATTGTGTGAAGCATGCTTTCAAGGAAGGGACGGAAGGGAAGATTACCGTATGCTTTCAAAAGGATGGTCCTGAATTGGAAATTCAAGTAAAAGATGATGGCATCGGATATTCACCAGCAGTGAAACCAACTTTAGGGCTGGATATCATCCGCATGACGGTGGAAAATGATTTGGATGGGGAGTTTTCGATTCATCGGATTAAAGAAGGTACCCTGGCTTCTGTAAGATTTCCATACAAGAGGTAGGTGGGAGATGTGGTCAAGAGGATTTTGGTCGTGGAGGATGAATCGATTGTTCTTCTTGATATAACGATCATGCTCAAGGATGCAGGCTTCGATGTGGTAGGACATGCCCGTAACGGCGAGAAGGCGATTGAATTGGCACATGCACTACAGCCGGATCTCGTTTTGATGGATATCAAAATGCCAAAAATGAATGGGCTTAAGGCTAGCGATGTGATATCCAATACCTTTCAGATTCCGGTCCTGCTTTTAACTGCATTCAGCCAGCGTGAATATATCGACGAGGCGAAGCGCGCGAATATCGTCGGATATCTTGTAAAGCCAATTACGGAGGCGAATCTGATTCCGGCAGTGGAGATAGCTTTGCAGCAAGCAGCCAATACGAAGAAGCATCAGGAACGAAACGCCCAATTGGATGAAACGCTCACAAATCGTAAAGTCATTGAAAAGGCAAAGGGAATTATCATGAAAAGGAAGAATGTATCGGAAGAAATCGCCTACAATAAGCTGAGAAGGCTAAGTATGGATAAGCAGCTTTCCATGGAGACGGTGGCACGTCGAATCATTGCAAATGATCAAAAACAAGTAAATAGATGAAGCAATGGCGCTTTGATGGACCAAATTGGTTATAGGCAGGCATTTCTGCCGAGCAACCTAGTTTGGGCTATAAGAGGCGTCTTTTTTATACCCTTTTTTAAAGACGATAGGCCAAATCAAATCGGAATTCAGGGGGAATATGTATGGAGATGGTTGGTAAATTCGTAATTTATATCATTATGGTGTGTGCCGTTGTCGGTGCCATTGCATCGATTAAAGACAGTGAGCAAGGCTTGGGCAAACAGTTCATGGAAGGGTTGCATACCGTTGGCCATATATTTATCCCGGCAGCTGGGATCATGGCCTCGATCCCTTATTTATCATGGTTCATCGATACAGTTTGCGGTCCGATTTTCGCTGCGATCGGTGCAGATCCCGCCCTCGCCGCAACAACGATTTTGGCAACGGATATGGGGGGATACCAATTGGCGGCCGAGCTGCAGGAATCCTATGAAGGCTGGATCATGGCGATGATTGTCGGATTCATGTCTGGGGCAACGATTGTATTCTCGATTCCAATGGGGCTTGCGATGCTGGAGAAGCGCGATCATAAATACATGGCACTTGGTGTCATGTCAGGAATCCTGACGATTCCGATTGGCGCTTTTATCTCAAGTGTGCTGGTGGTGGCAACGAATTCGAAAGTCCGTGAAGTGATTTCCACGAATGCGGATTCTACATATGAATTCGCGTTGAGCTATTTAAAAATTGCCCTGAATCTTTCCCCTCTTCTTATTTTTGTGATCTTGCTCGCGTTAGGTCTTTATTTCCTGCCGGATTTGATGATCAAAGGTTTCATGTGGTTTGGAAAAATATTGGATGCTGCGATCAAACTTGTACTCGTGTTTTCGATTGTGGAAATTTTCACCGGACTGTTTTCCAATGTACTTGGTGCTTGGGGGTTCCATCCGATCATGGCCGATAAGGCAGACCAGTTCCGTGCCCTGGAAACGGCGGGGTATATCGGGATAATGCTGGCAGGTGCTTTTCCAATGATTTACCTCATTCAAAAATACGCAGGCAAGCCGCTTGAAGCGATGGGCGGAAAAATCGGGCTGAGCAAAGCGGGGAGTGCAGGGATATTAGCCACGGTAGCCAATATATTGGCGATGTTCAAACTTGTTAAAGATATGCCGCCAAAGGATAAGGTCATAAACATTTCCTTCGCTGTGTGTGCGGCCTTCCTATTAGGGGATCATTTATCATTCACAGCCAATTTTCAGCCCTCCTTGATATTGCCGATCATTGTCGGCAAGCTATCTGCCGGAGCGATTGGAATCGGTCTTGCTTACTGGCTGTCCGTTCCGAAAGCTTTGGAATTGGAAGAAAAGGATCGTGAAGCAGGAGTTATCGGCGTAAATGAATATAAAACGAAAAACAAGGAAGAAAACAGCAATGAAATCCAAGTGGTGTAAAACTGGGGTGTGATTTTAATGAATGAACAGGCGGAACGAATCATCAGTGCAGGAATTGATATTGGCACCAGTACGACGAAACTTGTCATCAGCGAGCTTTCGCTTAGGAATGTGGCGGGTGGCGGACAGGTGCCAAAAATTGAAATTACCGATAAGAAAATTCTGTATCGAAGTCCCATTTTCAGGACCCCGCTTTTATCCGATACGGTAATCGATATACCTGCTGTTCAAAAAATGGTGGAAAGTGAATACCATCAAGCCGGGATCACGTTCGATAACATACAAACAGGGGCTGTCATCATTACCGGGGAAACGGCAACGAAACAAAATGCAGAAGAAATGGTTTACCGGTTATCTGAAGCGGCGGGGGAATTCCTTGTAGCGGCTGCCGGACCGGACTTGGAGGGAATCATTGCCGCCAAGGGATCGGGTGCTCATCAACATTCCATAAAGACAAGAAAGACTGTAGCGAACATAGACATTGGCGGGGGAACGGCGAATATTGCCGTATACCGTTCCGGGATGCTTTGCGGAACTTGCACACTGCATATAGGAGGGCGTTTGGTGGAGTGGGAGGGAGCAGCGAAGGTGAAGGTTGCCCCTTCAATAGGGAAATGGCTGAAATCAAAGGGGCACTCTCCTGTGAATGGTGATGGGACATTCATCACAAATGAAATGGCGAAGGTGCTTTCAAGGTTTTTGGCTGGTTCATTCACAAAAGAAGATGAACTTCTTTTAGTGGGGAAGGAGCCATCATGGACAGGACGAATTGATGTGTTGATGTTCTCGGGAGGTGTCAGTGATTGCATCTATCATCAAGAACGGGAGGACAAAAGCTTCCGGGATATCGGCATGATGCTTGCCGCCTCTATTAAGGAAAATGAAGAATTGGCTGCATGGGAATGGGAAAAGCCCATTGAAACGGTTCGGGCGACCGTTCTTGGAGCTGGCGCACATACGACTGAAATAAGCGGTGCGACCATCGAGGTGAATGATTCTCATCTGCCCGTTCGCAATATCCCGGTCTATCGGATCGATTTTCATGATGGGATTGATGATGTAACCGCGACATTGGCACAAGCTGTTCAGGATGCGATCACGATATACGACGCTTTAAAGGAGGGCCTGAATTTTGCCTTTTATTTAACGAATTTACCCTATCAATCATTTCGCGACATTCACCAGCTCGCAGTTGCTTTTACCGAAGCTTTAATGCAAAAACCGAATCGGCAGCAGCCTCTGATCATTGTCATGGATAGTGATTATGGGAAGGCACTTGGTCAAACCATTCTAGCGAACCAACCGGATCTGCCGGTCATCTGCATTGATCAGACAGAAGTCGAACATGGTGATTATTTAGATATAGGAAGGCTGCTGCGGACAGGGGTCGTTCCGGTTGTCGTAAAAACGCTAACCTTTCACAGTTAGGAAAAGGAGGATTATACGATGAAATTATCCACTCAATACTTTGGGGAAATCCATCAATTCAAATCGTTGAAAGAAGTCATGGCCAAAGCGAATGAAGAGAAATCAGGAGATAGGCTTGCGGGAATTGCAGCAGATTCGGTCCAAGAACGGATTGCGGCGAAAGCGGTGCTTAGCGAATTGACTTTGGCGGACATCAGGAACCATCCCCTGCTCTCCCCGGAAGAGGATGAGGTGTCGCGGATCATAGATGGTCTCATCAATGGAACCATCTATCAAACCGTGAAGAATTGGAGCGTTGCCGAGCTGCGTGAATATATATTGAGTGACGAAACGACCGGCGAGGATTTAAAGCGACTAAGCAGGGGGCTGAATAGTGAAATGATTGCTGCGGCGGCCAAATTAATGTCGAACCTCGACCTTATCCATGCAGCCAATAAAATTGAAGTGCTCACCAAGAATAATAGCACGATCGGATACAAAGGAACGCTTGCTTCGCGCCTTCAGCCTAACCACCCGACCGACAATGTCGATGGCATGCTGGCTTCTTTAAAAGAAGGTCTCTCCTATGGAGTCGGGGATGCACTCATTGGAATCAACCCTGTCGATGATTCGGCCGAAAGCGTAAAGCGGTTGCTTCATGCGACACAGGATGTCATCCAGAAGTGGAGCATCCCGACCCAAAATTGTGTGCTTGCGCATGTGACCACGCAAATCAAGGCAGTACAGCAGGGGGCGCCTGCCGATATGATTTTTCAAAGCATCGCCGGAACGGAAACGGCCAATCGCTCTTTTGGAATTAACGCACAAATGCTCGAAGAAGCTAATGAGGTCGCGAAGGCCTATGGGACGGGCACTGGCCCGCAGCATCTTTATTTTGAAACGGGGCAAGGCTCCGAGTTATCGGCTGAAGCGCATTTCGGAATCGATCAGGTGACGCTTGAAGCCAGGAACTATGGATTTGCCCGCTATTTTGATCCGTACATTGTCAATACGGTCGTCGGTTTCATCGGACCTGAATATCTATATAACAGCAAGCAGGTCATCCGCGCAGGATTAGAGGATCATTTCATGGGAAAAATGCATGGGCTGCCGATGGGTGTGGATATTTGCTATACGAATCATATGAAGGCGGATCAAAATGATATCGAGGACTTGGGTGTACTTTTAACGGCGGCTGGCGTGAATTTCATCATCGCAACTCCGATGGGGGATGACTGCATGTTAAACTACCAGTCTTTGAGTTACCACGATATAGCGACTTTAAGGCAAACGATGGATAAGCGGCCTGCCCCACTATATGAAGCCTGGCTGGAGAAGATGGGAATTATGGAGAATGGAAAATTAACGAAGCGTGCCGGTGATCCAACTATATTTAACCATTAGGAGTGGATGATATGGGAATGAATAATAAGGAAGAATTGGATGCCTTGATGGCGAAAACCCCTGCGCGGATAGGGGTGGGCAGGTCAGGGACCCGACCGAAAACGGATTCTTGGCTGAAATTCCGTTTTGACCATGCGGCGGCCGTCGATGCTGTATATGGTGAAGTCAGTGATATTCTTTTAAAACGCTTGGATTTATTCAAGGTGAAAACGAAGGCCGATGATAAGGAAGTCTATTTACGGCGTCCGGATTATGGAAGGAAGCTTTCGGATGAAGCAAAGCGGGTGATAGAAGCCAAATGCATAAAGGCCCCAACGGTTCAAATCATCATTTCCGATGGCTTAAGTGCTAAGGCGATCGAAGAAAATGTGGAGGATGTCTATTTATCTTTCAAACAATCTTTGGCAGTGGCAGGCCTGGATGCTGGTACACCTTTTTATATTGAAAAGGGCCGGGTTGCCGTGATGGATGATATCGGTGAAATCCTTGGACCTGAGGTCATTGTCCTGTTGATCGGTGAACGGCCGGGTCTAGTGAGTGCGGAATCATTGAGCGCTTATATTTGCTATAAACCACGTTTGGGCACCATTGAAGCAGAGAGGATGGTCATTTCCAACATCCATAAAGGAGGGATTCCCCCGGTTGAAGCTGGAGCGCATCTTGGCACGGTCATTCAAAAGATCCTCAAATACCAAGCGAGCGGAATGTCCCTTGTGAAGAAGGAACATGAAGAAGAAAAGCGTGAAAAACTCGGTTGAAAAATAAAAATGGAGGAGCGGATGACTCCACTCAGTTTTTCGGCAAAAGGGGGTTCGGGATGGTCTCATTCCAGCCGATGATTAAGACCAGGTCGTTGATTTCCTCTCCAGGCACTCGCTTTCCGCGGGCGGTCCGGAACGTTATCATCTCGAACCATGATTTTAAAACATGACTAGACTATTATATATGTTTTTTTACTGTAACCCTTATTGGGTTGGAGAAATATGCGACACTCCTGCCGGATAACTGGCTAGCCGAGACCCCGCAGGCGCTTGAGCCGAGGAGGCTTGGCAGACAGTCGGCGGAAAGGGAGCGAATTTCTGAAAACGGCAGGAACGCTTTTTAAATAAAAAACTGCAGGCAAACTCGCTTTATGCAAATTTGCCTACAGTCTGGGGGAGAGAATCCCTCCTCTATTTACTTGTCCCTAAATTCCATAATCCAAACGGGTTGTAGAAGGGGTGGCCTTCTTCATATCTAAAGTCCTGAAGGCCCGTCAAAATAAAGTCGGGTGCATCTTGTTGAATGCTAAAGGTTTCGCCATTCTTAAAGATAGGCCGTTCACCTAAATGGTAATAATTAAATGTGTTTAGCAGGGCAGCCGCCTCTTTCGGACTCATTGTGTTAAGTGTCACGGCATCCGGAAGACCAAAAGCTTTCATTCCGAATGAACAATAATAATCTTCCTCTCCGATGATCGTGACAAAATGGGCATATACCGAGAGAACATCGGGGCTATGATGAAGATGCTGCCAATCTTCCTTTGAATGGGCAATTCCAGCCGTTTCTATTTTCACTGCCATTCCGTCTGCCCTTAGGATCGCTGCCCCGGCATCGATCAAATTGATTACAGTTCCGGTATCGGATACATCGGCTATTATATAAACGGTAAAGGTATGGTCATTGATTTCCTCTAATGCATTCTCCGAAAAGGCGTCTTTACTGGCGTAGGAAAAGCTCTCTTTCAAAGTGGGTTCATAATCATGGATTTCAGCCTGAAAAGTAATGTTTTTATCGCTGTTATGAAAAACATTCCCGGCTAACAGATACCCTTCGCTTTGGGAGGCGACCGTTTGAATCAATTCTGTCCGGTCCTTCCATTTACCGGGTATCCCGATGATGATTTGGTTGTCCTTCATGGATCATCTCTCCTTTCCGTTCACTTCATACTATACCACTGCTGATGTTTTCCAAAGTAATTCATATAAAATAGCGCAAGAAACCGATAAATGCCAGTGATGGATGTGCAGGACTTTTTCAAAATTATACAATTGATGTATAATATAATCTAGTAAACGTATAGCCTATCTTCAAAGGAATTCCCCTGGTGGGTTTTCTCATAGGGCCATTTCTTAATAATCTATTCGTATATATCAATGATGAAAGAGAGTGGAATATAATGGGTCGTAAGTGGAATAACATTAAAGAAAAAAAAGCGTCAAAAGATGCTAATACTAGTCGGATTTATGCCAAGTTCGGACGGGAAATATATGTAGTGGCAAAACAAGGTGAACCAGATCCGGAGTCCAACCAGGCACTAAGGGTCGTGCTTGAGCGTGCGAAAACATACAATGTTCCAAGAGCGATCATTGACCGTGCGATTGAAAAAGCCAAAGGCGGTTCGGAAGAAAACTATGACGAACTTCGTTATGAAGGATTCGGTCCGAATGGTTCAATGGTCATCGTGGATGCATTGACAAACAACGTGAACCGGACGGCATCTGATGTGCGTGCCGCATTTGGGAAAAATGGCGGGAATATGGGTGTCAGCGGATCTGTTGCTTATATGTTCGATGCAACGGCTGTCATCGGGATTGAAGGTAAAACGGCTGATGATGTTCTTGAACTGTTGATGGAAGCGGATGTTGATGTACGTGACATCATTGAAGAAGAAGAAAGTGTCATCGTTTATGCCGAACCTGAACAATTCCATGCTGTACAACAAGCATTCAAGGATGCAGGAATCAGCGATTTTACAGTGGCCGAGCTGACGATGCTTGCACAAAATGATCTAACCCTTCCAGAAGATGCACAAGCACAATTCGAAAAAATGATTGATGCATTGGAAGATTTGGAAGATGTTCAACAGGTTTATCATAATGTAGATCTTGGTGAATGATAAAATGAGCAGACCTTTGCTATATGATCAAAGGTCTGCTTATTTTATTTGAAAGGAAAGAGCCTGTTTGCGAATCACGAAACAGGCTCTTTCCTTTTGATTATTCATTTATGGTGATTCCGGAAAGTTCACGGTCTTTCTGTACCTTTTCCAATTCCGAAATTGTGACCAGTTGATAACCTTGGTCATGCAGTTGTTTGATGATTTTTCCTGCAGCCTGGGCGCTAGTTTGATAGATATCATGCATTAATATGATACGGCCATCTTTGGCTTTGCCCATCACTTTGTTTACGATTTTCTTTTCATTCCGTTCTTTCCAATCTTCGGGATCGACATCCCAAAGTGTGACTTTCATATCCTCCATGTATTCACGCACATTATTGTTAATCGCTCCATATGGGGGACGAACGAGATTTGGCTCAGCACCTGTAGCTTTTTCTACAGCGTCTTGGGTCATTTCGATTTGACTTTTGATTTTGTTCTTGCTTAAGCGCGTCAGCTGCGGATGATCCCATGAATGGTTGCCGATCTCATTTCCTTGCTGCAGCATTTTTTGCAGAACTTCCGGATAGTGCTGTACGCGGCTTCCAAGCACGAAAAACGTCGCGTGTCCATCATACTTGTTCAGGTCTTTCAGAATGGACATGGTATAACTCGGATGCGGTCCGTCATCGAACGTCAAGGCAATGACCTTTTTTGAAGGGTCGATCCATTCATTTTGCACGGGCAGTTTGGCGACGATATGCTTCGGCTGCCATTCCTTTACACGATCCGCATTCAAATCTTGACTTTGATATGAATCTAGCAAACTATCTTTAAAAAGTTCCTTCTTGATGGCTATTGTATGGGTCTTAGTTGAATCATCAGTCTTGACGTAGAATACAAGCGTATCTTTCAAGACTGAAAAAGAATTGAAGTTGGCTGCCTTCAGTTTGTTTTCCTTTTTAATGAGACTGTTTGAAATGCCTTCTTCTTCCTTCTCCGTTAACTCTTCAAAAACAATATCGGATAAAACGGATAAATAATCAGTATCCGTGGCAAAGATGTCTTCTATGGAGAGCTTTTGCTGAGATGGAATATCATAAGTGAAGATCTGGGATCCAGACTGCTTCTTTCCTTCCACTTGCTCATATTTATCGAAGGAAATCGTAATGGTCTGTTTACTGAAATGGAGGATCGTATAAGTGAGGTTAAGCTCGGAAGCTTTTCCGTCGGATGCTTTCCATTTCTTTTCATAATCCTTAATTTCTTTCTTTATGTAGGCTTCTAGCTGCTTGTCGATATTTTCTAAATGCAGAACAGGCCTGCTGGCTGAATACCCGCCTTTCGTATTATCTTTCACATACGTTTGAATATCGGCTTCTGGGTAATTTTTATCAGTTGTATAGGCCGAAACGGTTCTTTTCTTATCAAAAGCAAGGCTTTTGATGGCTAACCCCAACGTTCCCACAGTAGCTGTTAGACAAAATAGAAAAATAAAGACTTTTTTATAATTTAATTTACTCATGATGTACTCCACCTCGATAATCATTCTACTATATAGACGCTCCAAAAGCCTTAAAAGTTTGTAAAAAATTTCATTTTTTTATTTTTATATATTTCCAAGTTCATTTCCAAACTTTTTGGGCTGCACGAACGTCTATCTTTTGTACCCAGGATACGTAATTTAAATGTAAGGAGCTCTTTCATGCAATGAAAAATCTAGATATGAATCAATTAATCGCGGCCCGGATAACCGAACGGCAAGAAAATTTGTACAGACTTGCTTTTTATTATGTTAAAAACCAAGAGGATGCGCTTGATATCGTGCAGGAATCAATCAGGAAAGCGCTGGCGTCAAGCAGCAAAATCAAAGACGCTGCTTCTATAGATAGCTGGTTATATAAGATCATCGTCCGAACGGCACTGGATGTTTTGCGGAAGAAAAAGAAACTGACCGTCGCCGATGACGAAACAATAGAATACTTACGCGCTGGTGAGGAAGATCACTATCCTGACCTGGATTTGCAAAAGGCCCTTGAAGGACTTTCGGTCAAGTACAAAACGGTAGTCGTTCTCCGTTTCTTCGAGGACCTGAAGCTGGATGAGATAGCGGAAGTGCTGGAAGAGAACGTAAGCACAATTAAAACGAGATTATATAAAGCGCTGCAATTATTGCGGATCAACATGACTGAACGGGAGGAAACGAAAAGATGGAAAAAAAACTAAAAGATCTGCGGGAAGAATATCTTAAAACACCGATACCAAAGGAATTGAATGATGTCGTTCAAGCGGCCTTGAATGAAAAGCCCAGAAAGAAGCCAAGGATTGGCAGGAATATCCTCATGTCAGCGGCTGCAGCGCTTCTGATTGTGACAGCTTCCGTAAACATCAGTCCGGCAGCGGCAAAAGCCATGAGTGAAATCCCGATAGTCGATAAGGTCATCAAAGTGATTACCTTCGTCGAATGGAAAGAAGAAGCGAATAATTCCTCGGCAGTAATCAAGACACCCGCCATATCCGGTCTGGAGAATAAACAGCTCGAAGATAGCTTGAATGAGAAATATTTATCGGAAAGCAAGCAGCTTTATAAGGAATTCACGGACTCCATGTCAAAACTGAAGGAAGGGGAAAAGGGCAATATGTCGGTGGAAAGCGGATATGTGATATTGACGGATAATGAAACGATCTTATCCGTACAGCGTTATACGGATAAGATTGCTGCTTCCAGTTCTACAGAAAGTCAATTCGATACAGTCGACAAGAAAAACGAAGTGCTATTAACGTTAAATAGCTTATTTAAAGATGATCGTTATCTTCAGGTGATTAGTGAGAACATCAAGGAACAGATGAAGCGCCAGATGGCTGAAGATCCGGAAAAGATATATTGGGTCGAAGATGATGATCTTACTGCATTTAAAGGCATTGATGAAAACCAAAACTTTTATATAAATGAAGATGGCAAGCTAGTCATCGCCTTTAACAGCTATGAAGCTGCGCCGGGATATATGGGGGCCGTCGAGTTCGTCATCCCGACAAAGGTGCTGTCAGACCTCCTTGTGGGCGATCAATATATCCATTAAAACGGTCTTACTTGTAATTCATATGATGGGCGGGAGGTTTTTAAAACGGCAAAATACCCATTAAAAAAGACGAACCAACGTTACTTGTTTACAGTAACCTTGGCTCGTCTCTTTTTTGTTCGAATTTCATCTGGTCCAGTTCCAGCCTCATTTTTTCCGTCTCCATAAGAAAGTTTTCATGCTTCAGTTTTTCAAGTTCCAATTCAACTTGCAGCATTTTGTGTTTCGTCTTTGACTGTTTTTCGAAATGGCTTGTCAGTATGGCGATTATAGGGATGGAAAAAATCAGCACAACGGTTATGATCCCGAGCATTATGTGCCTCCTCATTTTTGGTTATATCTATTATACGGTGTATTTAACAGATGAAGTGGTTTTTTTTTAAATGATTCTGTCTATTTTTCCGATTCTCATTGCATGTTCTTGGCAACCAAAGTGATCTGAAACGTAATACCATTGGTGAAGTTAGGGTAATATATCTTTGATGGCAGCTCCCTATTAGACTATAAGGGGTGTTTCTTCCTGTGAAATACAGGATTTGGTATGTAGGGAGGCAACCTCTTCTATATTATATTTTAATTAATTATTTAAATATACTAAATATTTGTTTACAATAGAGAAAATAAAAGTTATTATACAATAATAAAAGGAGGGCTAGGTATGGCAACGATAAATAAACAGAAAATTGTGGATAGTGTACCTCAAAAAGGTTTTTTTGGAAACCCTAAAGGATTATTCACCCTTTTCTTTACTGAGTTCTGGGAGCGTTTCTCGTATTATGGTATGAAGGCCATTCTTGTTTACTATATGTATTACGAAGTTTCTAAAGGGGGACTTGGTCTTGATGAACACACAGCCCTTGCCCTTGTATCCATTTACGGATCTTTAGTATATATGTCAGGTATAATTGGCGGATGGCTTGCCGATAGGATCTTCGGGACTTCCAAAGCCGTATTTTACGGTGGTATCTTGATCATGCTCGGGCATATTGTCCTTGCTGTACCAGGCAGTCTCTCCATGTTCTTTGTTTCCATGGTACTCATTGTTCTTGGTACTGGGTTATTAAAACCGAATGTTTCCAGTATTGTCGGTGAAATTTACGCAGAAAATGACGAACGCCGGGATTCCGGTTTCAGTATATTCTATATGGGTATCAACATGGGTGCATTCCTTTCACCGTTTGTTGTCGGTACCGTCGGAATGAACTACAGCTTCCATCTTGGTTTTGGACTTGCGGCAATTGGAATGTTAATTGGTCTCATCGTCTTTGTTGCAACAAAGAAAAAGAATCTGGGCCTTGCTGGGACTCTTCCTGCGAACCCATTATCACAGAATGAAAAGAAAAGCGTATTCACGAAATTGGGGATAGCTACACTTATCTTAGCTGCCATCATCGGCATTACCGCCGCTAACGGCATCTTAACGATTAAAACCTTTATTAATCTTGTAGGTATCCTAGGGATCGTTATTCCGACCCTTTATTTCATTTTCATGTATCGCAGCCCTAAAACAACTTCTGTTGAACGTTCACGCTTGATTGCCTATATTCCTTTGTTTATAGCAGCTGTCATGTTCTGGGCGATTCAAGAGCAAGGTGCAACTATATTAGCAAGCTATGCAGACAAACGGACACAGTTGAATTTTGCTGGACTAGAAATAAACCCGGCATGGTTCCAATCTTTGAACCCTTTGTTCATCATTACCCTTGCACCAGTATTCGCATGGTTATGGATTAAACTAGGAAAGCGTCAGCCGACCATTCCTCAGAAATTCTCAATCGGATTATTGTTCGCCGGTTTATCATTCCTGGTGATCCTGCTTCCTGTTTATTTCGGTGGATCCGACGCATTGGTCAATCCGCTATGGCTTGTACTTAGTTATTTCCTTGTAGTGCTTGGAGAACTTTGTTTATCTCCTGTTGGACTTTCAGCAACTACAAAATTGGCTCCGGCCGCATTCTCGGCACAAACGATGAGCCTGTGGTTCCTGGCAAGTGCAGCAGCACAAGCACTGAACGCACAAATCGTCAGATTCTACACGCCCCAAACCGAAATGGCTTATTTTGGCGTGATCGGTGTCGCTTCAATGGTCCTTGGACTGGTCCTTATGGTCTTATCACCAAAGATTCAAGGTTACATGAAAGGCATTCGCTAACACTTAGCCAGCAGCAAAAAAAAGATGACCTCCGAGTTAAACGGGGTCATCTTTTTTATTATTATTATTTTGTGCATCTTGCTTTTTCGCATAGTAATAGTTATCGACCATGCGGGATTCATCGAATACCATTTTTACCAAAAAATTGATATGATGTTTTAGCAGCTTCATAGTTTATGCTAAAAAAACAATGATGATTCATTCCAAAGTAGCTGAAAATAGGAGTAGAGAAATTATAGACAGGAGGTAAAAATGAAATGTTTACTTGGAATATGCATATCCCTGCAAATGACTTTCGTTCTGCTTTTCATCACGGGGATTCTTCCAAAGCTGAATTCATATGTTGGTGCCAGCGTTTATTTGATCATTGGGTTTGCAAGTCTGGTGATCAGCTTATATTTAGCAGGTAAGAAATTTCTCTTGGGCATTTCGTTTATTGCCATCATCTTTTCCGTGCTTATCATTTGTTTCACCATTTTCATTTATTTCTTGCCTGAAGCCGGGATGCCGCCGGAAATCCCTTTGTTTGATTCGCTATTTTAATTTTTTATTTTAAGAAAATAAGTTGTACTCATTAATAAAATATTTAAGGGGATTTTCATGTTTCTTATTATCATATTCATCATTATAGGCTGTACATATGGAGGCATCCATTTTTGGAAGAGAAAAAGGGTAGTATCGATATTCTTGTTTAGTCCTTTACTAGCAGTCATTTCATTTATAGGATACTTCATTTATCATACGTTGTACCACACAACACCTGACTCATTACAACTAACTGTCCATAAAGAAAATGAAGCATACATCGTGGGGGGAGTTTGGAAGGATCGGTTAGATGCGTATCGATTTCCTGCTGATTTTCTTGTGTTCTATGTCCCTAATAATGAGAATGTCTCCAATGTTAAAAGAAATAGAGTTAAATCCTATAATGAAATGGATGGGAAGTTTTTAGAGAAAGAAGTACAAAATTGGTTTGGGCAAAAAACTCATCTCGAGTGGGAACCGCAAATTTTTGATTTACATACAAATAGTGAATTTGAATTTACATTCGATCTCCCAAGGAACGTAAAACCAAGTGATGTGGAATTGTATTATATACACACAAGAGAAGAGCCAATGGAGGCATTAGAGTTTTGGTCCAAGAAAATTGAATTAAAGTAAAAAATTTATAGAATGGAATTAACGAGAGGGGGGTGCAGGATGAAATTCCGGGCAATGATGATTTGCATTTTATTAAGTGCAGCCGTGCAGATGATTGGTTTAACAGTTGATTTCCCATGGAAGGGAATCACACTGTGGACATTATCTGTGATCTTTCTTTTAATGGCTGCGTATTTCACGAAGCCTCCTGCGAAGAACTGAAAATCCAATCGAGAAAGAACCGGATGAGCCCTGCTCTTCCGGTTCTTATTGAATCAGTTTGCTGCTGGAATCAATCCTTTATGAATGGAGACTTCCTGGATGGCACGGTAGACAGTTTCGACCATGAAATCGAGTTCCTTTTCTGACATGGAAAGGATCGGCATCATCGTGATGACGGGACCAAGTTCCCGGATGATCAGGCCATTTTCCCGTGCTGTATGGATGATTCCGGAAACGACATTCTCTTGGAGGGTGAACGTTTCTTTTGTTTCACGGTCTTTAACGATTTCCACTCCAATCATGAAGCCGCGCTGGCGAATATCGCCGACGATCGGAAGTTCGGATAGTGCTTGCAGCCTTTTTGATAGGTATTTTGATTTTTTCTGGATGTCTTTAATGAGATTACGGCTTTCCATCAGCTCGATATTCTTCAGGGCCAGTGCACAGGCTAGCTGGTTTCCTGTATAGGTGTGGCCGTGATAGAAGGTTTTATGTTCTTCCCGTTCTCCCAAGAAGGATTGAAAGATTTGCTCGTTCATGATGGTGGCTGCGAGTGGCATATATCCCCCAGTGATCCCTTTGCCCATACACATGATATCGGGGACGACATCTTCCTGTTCGCAGGCAAACATGGTACCGGTGCGACCGAATCCTACGGCCACCTCATCGCAAATTAAGAGGATATTGTATTTTTTGCATAATTGTTCGACCTCTTTCAAAAAGCCCCGAGGATGGGTTATGATGCCAGCAGCCCCCTGCACCAGCGGTTCGATGATCAATCCTGCAATTTCCTCCGATTGTTCTTGCAGTAACTTCTCCAGTTCCTTCAAGCAATGGTTTTTCACGGCTTCTTGATCCCCATATTCAGTCATATGATAGGCGTATGGTGAAGGGGCGGAAATCCGTTGAAATAAGAGGGGCTTAAAGATTCTATGGTATAGATCCATTCCGCCCACACTCACAGCTCCGACAGTATCGCCGTGGTATGCTTCGTCAAGTGAGACGAATTTGTTTTTATTCTGATGCTTGACGGGGTCGATATTCTGCCAATATTGATAAGCAACTTTAAGGGCGATTTCCACAGCGGCAGATCCCGTGTCGGAGTAAAAGACTTTCGATAAAGAACCAGGAGTGATCTCCGCCAGTTTTTTTGCCAGTAAGATCGATGGTACATTCGCAGATCCAAGCAGTGTGGAGTGCGCGACTTTATTCACTTGTTCAATAAGGGCGCCGTTCAATTCCGGCTCGTTATGCCCGTGCACATTCACCCATAATGAAGCATAGCCGTCGAGGTAGCGTTTGCCATCCACATCTATCAGGTAGCTGCCTTCGCCGCGATCGATGATCAGCGGTTTACTTTCCCGATACGTTTTCATTTGTGTGAACGGATGCCATACATATTCCTTATCCCATTGTTCTAAATCCTGACTATTCATGCTTTGAACACCTCTTTCAGTTGTTGGGTATAATTTTGATCACCAAGTAAATCAAGGATGCAGTTCCTCAAGTCTTTTCTGACATCTGCCATTGTCGGGATGCAGGCGAGGCCATTCAGCCCAGTCAGCTTTTCGATGGTTTCGATATTGTCTTGATGAATCCGATCTTCTGGCCGGTAATGATTATACAAAATGGTTTTCACGTTTATATCATGGACTTGGGCATAAGAATGGGTCGTCACGACATCATGAATCGCCCCTAAACCGCTTGTGGATACGAAGAGGACAGGTATGCCGCAATCCCGTATGAAGTCCGCCGTCATATAGAAACCTTCCGTCCGTTCAATAAGCGGCACAGCCAATCCGCCGGCGCCCTCGACTAATACGATGTCATACATTTCCTCAAGTTCATGAACCCTTTCCACGACTTTCTTCTCATCGATTTGACTGCCAGTTAATTTAATCGCCAAATGTGGGGAGGTTTCGGGCTCCAGTGTGTAAAACCCTGATTCCTTTACACCGAGTTCCTGCTCAAACCAAGATATATCCGGGTATGTATTATTTTCCTCATTGATTCCAGTTTGAAATGGCTTGAAGATCGTGACGCTTTTTCCCAATGTTTGAAGAGACAGATAGAGCGCACTCGTGACGATGGTCTTTCCAATATCCGTGCCAGTTCCGGTTATAAAGTAGGCTTGGCCCATGGATGATTCAGCTCCTTTACGTTTATATATTTTGCAATGCGCGGACGTACTTGTTGAATGATGGCAGCACATAGAATGCATAGCAGTAAATCACCGGGTACAGGTAATAAGAAGCCGTAAAGTATCGTTTGGTTGATGGAAAGCGGCGTTTCCACAATCCACTTCATCGCGCCATATAGCCAGATGCAGCCGAAAAAGTAAACGGTCAGCAAAGAGGCGGCATTAGCAAAGAATATGGAACGAATCGTGGAGAGGGAAAACCGGTTGATCAGCCATCCATTTACATAGGCTCCCAATATATATCCGAGCAAATAGCCGAAAGTGGGTTTGAATATATAGCCGAATCCCCCGCCTTCAGCAAACAGGGGAACCCCGATAAGTCCGATCAAGACGTAGCATAACTGACTGAGCATCCCAAGCCGGGGCCCCAATAATGCGCCTGCCAAATAGACTGCCAGAATTTGCAGTGTGAATGGTATGTAAGGGATAGGTATCTTAATAAAGGCGCCAATGGCAGTTAACGCAGTAAAAAGGGCCACATAAGAAATCGTCCTTGCTTTCAAGTTTTCAACCTCCTTTTTAGAAAGTGCTGGCAGAATGCCCACTATTAGTTTGCCTGAATCCTATTTTATATGTCAACTAATTTATATATTTAGTTAACATATAAAATGCAAGCTTCCTTATGATTTAAAGGGCAGACTAGGAAAATATTGAAAAAAGACCATTGAATCATATTTTGTTTGTGTGTTATTATTCAATTCATATGTTAACTTAAAATTTTTAAGGTTAACATATTTAACGTTTTATTTTGTCTTGAGTGGGCAAAGTGATTCAATCCGTTCCGAGGATTCAGGTAATTAATCGTGAAAGATTCATGGGAAGGAATATAGACATTAAAAGAAAAGAGGGATTAGGTTTGGAAACATTGGTTAGGGATTGGAAGATGTTAGCGGAGAACGTTATCAAAGGATATAAAGTGACGGAGGAAGAGGCATTATCCATCGTACAAGCTCCAGACGAAGAGGTTTTGGAAATTCTGAATGCAGCCTATCACATACGTAAGCACCATTATGGGAAAAAGGTTAAATTGAATATGATCATCAATACTAAGTCAGGATTATGTCCCGAAGATTGCGGCTACTGCTCGCAGTCGATCGTTTCGGAAGCCCCAATCGATAAATATGCTTGGCTGACTAAAGAAAAGATTGTCGAGGGAGCGCAAGAATCAATTCGCCGCAAAGCGGGTACTTATTGCATCGTTGCGTCCGGCAGGCGACCGACCAACAGGGAAATCGACCATGTCATTGAAGCGGTAAAAGAAATCCGCGAAACGACGGATCTTAAAATCTGCTGCTGTTTAGGTTTCCTGAATGAGGAACATGCCGGCAAACTGGCGGAGGCAGGCGTTCATCGCTACAACCACAACTTAAATACATCACAGGAAAACTACAGCAAAATTACATCGACACATACATATGAAGACCGGGTGGATACAGTTGAAGCTGTGAAGGATGCCGGGATGTCCCCATGCTCTGGCGCCATTTTCGGTATGGGGGAATCTGAGGCGGAAGCGGTGGAAATCGCCCTATCCTTACGAAGCCTTGATGCAGATTCCATTCCTTGTAATTTTCTCAATGCAATTGACGGAACGCCGCTTGAGGGAACTTCCGAGTTGTCCCCCACTAAATGCCTGAAATTGATTTCGATGATGAGATTCGTTAATCCGAGTAAAGAAATCCGTCTTGCTGGCGGTCGGGAGGTCAATCTCCGTTCCATGCAGCCAATGGCACTTTATGCAGCCAATTCCATCTTCGTCGGCGATTATTTAACGACAGCCGGTCAAGAACCCACAGCTGATTGGGGAATCATCGAAGACCTGGGATTTGA
The DNA here is from genome assembly GCF_025175645.1 of Peribacillus aracenensis. Taxonomy (NCBI): domain Bacteria; kingdom Bacillati; phylum Bacillota; class Bacilli; order Caryophanales; family Bacillaceae; genus Peribacillus; species Peribacillus aracenensis. The sequence continues at coordinate 144,856 of NZ_JANZMJ010000005.1, read as the reverse complement.
AATTGAAGAATGTGCTCTTTAACCTATTAAAACTGCATACTAAACAGGAAGGCTGCTGAATCAGTAGCCTTCCTGTTTAAAATGTCTCGTAAATGATAGAGCCTGTCTGGGAAATATCATAATCACCTAAAGCGTTGATTTCAGTTTGAAATGGATTCGATGTTAAAATGCGCTTAACAATGTTTATGAGCTGTTCGTTTTTCGAGGATTTTAAAATAACAAGGTCGTAACGTTCTGTAATTAATGGAACAAAGTCGATTCCAACGACTTTTGCAGCTTTTTCAATTCCCACACCTACATCCGCAATACCTGATGAAACAGCTGATGCGACACTTAAATGGTTGGTTTCTTCATTTTCATAACCCTTAAGGCTTTTAGGCGGAATCTTATGAATCCTTAGCTGCTCATCAAGAAGAATTCTTGCTCCCGATCCTCTTTCTCGATTGATGATGGCCAAGTCTTTCTGTTTTAAATCAGTCCAACCTGTAAGGTCTAAAGGATTTCCCTTTTTAACATATAATCCAGCTTTCCTTGAAACAAGGTTAAGTAAAATATAAGGATAACCTACCAAAATCTTTTTTATATAAGGAAGATTATATTCCCCAGTATCTCCATCAAACATATGCAAACTAACGATGTCTGAATCCCCATTGTACATGGATATAAGCCCGCTTAGACTTCCTGTGTTAGATCGTAATGTTTTATAGCTGGAGTCCTTCTCAATGTGTTGCCCTAGTATGTCTAACACCATGTCTTGCCCACTGATGACAAGGTTAAGAGAATTCTTCACTTCATTCCTTTGGGGTTCGGCAACAGAACCTGGGGATGTATGGGACTTATGGTTATTAATATACAACTCCAAGTCTTTTGCATCCATTCTCATCTGCCTTCCCACACGAAATACAGGGAGCTCCCCTTTTTTTACAAGATCATAAATCGTCAATTTAGATACCTTTAAAAGCTGTGACACTTCCTCGATGGTATAGGAAAGCTCTTTTGACATGTGCATCCCTCCGTTCTTTATTGTATCTTAGAGTCCTTTAAAAAGAAAATTCACAGCAAAAAGGCATTGATTAAAACCTTTTATCTGTCTTATACTGGTTATAATTAGATATAACTAGTTATAATTAGTTAGAAAGGGAGAGAGACTTTGAAAAAAATATATCTTATGATTTTCTCGCTTATGCTGCTTGTGATAGTAGGCACAGGGTGTTCAAGTGATGAAGAAAAAGGCATAGGAAAGCAGACGCAACAAGCTGACGAGAAAGCAGAATTGACGATTTCGGCCGCCGTAAGTTTACAAGATGCCTTAAATGATATAAAAAAGGCATTTGAAAAAGAAAATGCAAATGTAAAAGTTAACTATAACTTTGGAGCTTCTGGAGCTCTTCAACAACAAATCTCCCAAGGCGCACCTGTGGATCTGTTTTTCTCTGCAGCAGAAGACAAATTTGATAAATTAGTAGATGAAAATCATATTGAAGAGAAAAAAGGGATCGATTTAGTAGGCAATGAATTAGTGCTAGTAGTGCCAAAAGGTTCCGATAAAGGGATTGAATCGATAGAAGACCTTACTGAATTTACTAAAATATCCATCGGTACCCCAGAGTCAGTACCAGCAGGACAATATGCTAAGCAAACATTAGAAAAACTGAACCTCTGGAAAGAGATTGAAGAAAAACTGGTGTATGCCAAGGATGTTCGTCAAGTGCTTACATATGTAGAAACAGGAAATGTGGACGCAGGACTTGTTTATAAAACGGATGCCATGAGCTCATCAAAAGTTGATATCGTTACAACAGCCAAGGAAGATTTACACGATCCGATTATTTATCCGGTAGGTGTGATTAAGGAAAGTTCGCATCCTAAAGAAGCCCAACAATTTTACGAGTATCTCCAAAATAAAGATTCAATGGAGGTTTTTGAAAAATACGGATTTAAAGATCTTAAATAATTGAAAGGACCACCAATTTGGTGGCCTTTTTTTTGTGCACCCGGAATGGGTGCAATCTATTGGATGAAACCCGAACAATGAAGGTTGTATCAAGTAAATGTAGCAGATAGATCGGGAAAAGGTTGTATTCTTTCCCGGAGGTCTTTAACCTGTTAATTGTTGGACAGCTGAATGTTAGAAGATTGTACTTGCCCTGCCCTACTCCACAACTTTGCTTTCATCTCTTCTTGTTTTGGTCAAATAGACGACCAGGATTAAGATTATAACGAGGAAGACCAAACTGGTTCCCGTCGTACCTAGACCAAGTCCACCCTTAACACGCGGCTGTGAGAGGTAGTCGCCAAGAGAGGCGCCAAGTGGACGGGTCAAGATGTAGGCGATCCAAAAGGAAAGCACTGTATTTAGTTTGAAACCGTAGTGGGCGATGGCAACCACCCCAATCAACGCCGTGAACATAAGTGCAGACTTCCAGTAGCCGATATCGAGACCTTCTGCTATGAGGTCACCAGCTGCTGTAACCAAGGCGAAGGTGAACAAGATGGCCAACCAGTAGAACACTTCTCGTTTGGATGTGTAGATAGTGTGAATGGACAGCGTCTTTTCACTCGCGTACCAAGCCGTAAACGTCGCAAGCATCACGATTGTGAAGATGAAAGTTGTTGTCACCAGACTGACCCCTAGATTGACCCCGAGATTGTCGGTAATTAGCGTGCCTACAACGCTAATAATCACTACCGTGAGCCAGTAAATCCTTGGCGCATACTTACTCGCTTTGAATTGGAAGAAAAGCGTTATGATCAAAAGAAAACTCATGATTAAGGGCGTATTGGCCAAGCCCAAGTTCAGATTATCACTCAGGAAGTCTGCAGCCTTCTCGCCCCAGTGGTTGCCATTATTTTGATTATCCAGAATTAAATGATGACTTCTGGAACCTTGTTCAACATCTGACGCCCGATGGATGAGCCTTTTGTATCATTCATTAATGAATCCTTCTTATCTTCTCTTGTTTTATTTCGTTTACGATAAAACCTTATTGTCTATTTCTACTGTTCCCAGACACTATATCAAGTCAACCTTAACGCAACTTGAAAAAAGGATTAAAAATCAATTAAAAAGTGAAATAAAAAGCAAAAGAATGCTAAATTGTAGAAAGAGCATTTCAATTATAAGGAAACGATTAAAATACAGGACTTTGGAGCAAATATAAAGGGGATTGAATTATTTAGCGGAGGACAACTTTTCGTGTTTAAGCTGCAAGTAATATTCCTGGCTAGATACGATAAATACATGTGGTGGTGAACTCCTTGCCATATACCACTCAAGTAGGAGGGTTTTAAATGAAACAGCGTATTCTGGTTGTAGAAGATGAAGTCCAGATAGCGACGATATTAAAGATAGAACTCGAATATGAGGGGTATGAAGTGCTTGTTGCCCATACCGGCAAGTCGGGGCTGGAAGCTGCATTACAAGAAAAATTAGATTTAGTACTTTTAGATGTTATGTTACCTGAACTGAATGGCATAGAAGTTTTAAGAAGGATCCGAAATGAGAACTCTTTACTGCCCATCATCCTCTTAACAGCTCGAAATATTACAATGGATAAGGTAGCAGGACTAGATCAAGGGGCCAATGACTATATAACGAAGCCCTTTGAAATCGATGAGTTATTGGCAAGAATACGTTCAGCTATACGTCATAATTCAATAACAGCCAATGCTTCGAGAGAAGAGGAAACGATCTTATCAATAAAAGATTTATTCATTAATCTCGATACTAGAGAGGTTAAGAGGGGGGATTCTTCCATAGCGTTAACCCCAAAGGAATTTGATTTACTCATTTATTTACTATCCAATAAAAACAAAATCGTGACGCGGGAAAATATCCTGATGAATGTTTGGGGTTATGAGTATGAAGGGGAGACCAATGTAATCGATGTGTATATCCGCCATTTAAGAAAGAAAACGGAAGAAGGTTTTTCTGACCCGACAATTATTCAGACGGTAAGAGGAATTGGTTATACTGTAAGGGAGAAATAAGTAATGAAAATTACAACAAAAATTAACCTGATTACTACGGCTTGGATACTCTGTGTGTTGATTGCGGTCAATGCTGTTGTATTTTTTTCTTTTATGAAGATTACTGTAAATATGGAAGAAGATATATTAATTCATAAAGCGCAAAATGTCATTGCTGAAATACAAATGGATGATACGCCCCATGAATTAGAAAAAAAATTAACCGCATATTTGACGAATCATTCATTTATAAGGATCATTCAACCTGATTCTAAAATCAGTAGCGAAGTGTCCAGCGACCATTATTTGCTTACGAAATTTAAAGGGGAATTTTCTTCTGAACAAGAAGTGTATAGAACTACAATTAAACAAGCGCATAAAGAAGAACAAATATTAATCGTTAGGGTTCCTATCCAATCCAAAGGTAAAGTTGTTGGAACTTTAGAAATTGGAGATAGATTACTAGGACTGGAATTAGGGAAGGATGTATTACTTTCCATTCTCACATTTTGTACCCTATTAGGGGCGGGGTTATCGCTGCTAGGCGGCAGGTGGTTATCGAGTGTAATCATGAGACCTATTTCCAATATGATTGATACGATGGAGGATATTGAACAAAGCGGAATTCCGAAAAAAATCGTCATCCAAGAGGAAACAAAAGATGAGCTGCAAAAAATGGCTGTTACTTTCAATCGGATGATGAGCAGATTGGATGTAAATTTGGATAAACAGAAGCAATTCATTTCAGATGCTTCACATGAAATAAAGACTCCGCTAACGATAATAAAGAGTTATGCAGATCTCTTGCGCCGACGCCGGATAAAAAGCGAAGAAAAGGCATTGGATGTTATAAATGTAATTCATTCAGAGGCAACCCGAATACAGGAAATGACGGAAAGGCTGCTGGAATTAGCCGATACGGAAATGGAAAATACTTTAGATATTAAATCAGTGAATATAATAACCTTATGTGAGAACGTGCTTAAACAATTCAAAGAGGTCTATGGGCGAGAAATAAATTTTCATCATCAAGAAGATACCATTACGATTACAGCAGATGAATTGAAGATAAAGCAGGTGATTATTATCCTTTTGGATAACGCAATCAAATATAGTACAGACAAAATTGATGTGTATGTAGAGAATCAGTTATACTCTACGGTCATTCGGGTAAAAGATTATGGGATTGGTATTCCTGAGCATGAAATGGAAAATATCTTCGAACGTTTTTACCGGGTGGATAAGGCTAGGAGTCGGGAAACAGGCGGAACAGGGCTAGGCTTGTCGATAGCCAAAAATATAATGAATCAACATAATGGGGAAATTAAAGTAGCCAGTATCGACGGAATTGGAACAGAGATGGTATTATCCTTACCCAAAAGGTAATTTGCTGCTAAATACAAGAATGAGGTGTTCTGTGAGTGACACATATAGGGATAATTAGTCTGAGTATCATAGTATTGTTATTTCTAATTTATTCGATTTTCCCTACTGTAATTATTCGTGTATGCAGTCTGGGCATTACCAAAAAAAACAAGAGGAATAATGGGATAGCCCTTACTTTTGATGATGGCCCAAACCCTGAATATACGGAACGATTACTTGATCTTTTAAAAAAGTACGAGATAAAGGGTTCGTTTTTTGTTGTGGGCAGTAAAGTGAAAAATAACCCTGATATCATTAAACGAATGCATGAAGAGGGGCATACAATTGGAATCCATCATTTTGATCATATTTCAAGCTGGATCCTCTCGCCCTTTCAGTTATCGGAACAGTTGAGTATGACGGAAAAGGCGATAATGGAATGTACGCATGAAAAAGTCACTTTTTATAGGCCTCCATGGGGCCATTTTAATATTTTTACGAAAATAGCCAGCAAGAAATATAAAGTGATCATGTGGTCAGACATTTTCGGAGATTGGAAAGTGGAAACATGCAGGAATGACCTGCTTAATCAATTGCGGACAACCTCAACGGAAAATTCGATCCTCCTGCTCCATGACTGTGGGGAAACCTTAGGGGCGGATAAAGAAGCACCCCGATATATGATTGAAGTTTTGGAAGTTTACCTAGAGGAGACCATAAAAAAGGGAACACAATTTATTACATTAAAAGACTTATAACTGATTCGGGGGGACTTTATGAACATAGATAGTATCCTGCATTTTATTGACTTATATGGCTATCTAATCATATTTCTTTTTTTATTCATGGGCATTGTGGGGATTCCCGCTCCGGAAGAATCTCTTCTATTTCTAATTGGAGTCCTGATTGGGCAAAATAAACTCTCATTTGGTTTAGCCTTGCTCAGTGCATTTCTCGGAGCCTTTATAGGGATGCTTATCGCTTATGTATGTGGGAAATACGTGGGGTATCCATTTATAAAAAAATATGGGAAATACGTGGGCATTACCAATGATCGCTGGGAGAAAGTACAGAAAAAGTATATGAATAATACAAAAAAAACGATTGTGTTTGGATTTTATTTACCTGGAATAAGACAAATCAGTCCGTATTTCGCAGGAATCAATCATATTCCACTGTTCAAATTTATTCTCCTTTCCCTGTTAGGCACGGTTCTCTGGACTGTCCCTTTTATAGTGGCAGGGTATTATATAGGGAATGCCTTTCATATAAATCCGGAATATGTTCCACTTTTAGGTGTCGTATTCTTAGTCTTTTTATTGATCTATATTTTTATCAATTATATGAAGAGAAAAAAAAAGAATAAATTACCGTCCCGATTGGATTAACCAGTGTTCTATAATTGGTTTTCTAATCGGGCTATTAAGTTTGGGGACTGGGGCTTATGATACCATGAACATATCATTAAAAATTGATTAAAAAGAAAGGTTTTTACAAAAACAGTGATATATTGTAAGGGGAAAAAGATCTTGAACATACAAATGGGCTTTTTTCTTAGTACGTATCCATCGATTAAAAGAATGATTTCTATAGGGGATGACATATATGAAGAAGGTTTTGTTTTTACCTCTCTTCCGCATGCAGTCGGGACATCATCAAGTAGCAGAGGCCTTAATGGATTTGTTAAAAAAACATACAAACGGAGTCATTTTGAAAAAAGTGGATTTGTTAAGTTATACGAATAATTCTTTAGAAAAAATGATAACGGCCGGATATTTAAAATGGATCCGTTATGCACCTGAAACTTATAATCTCGCCTACAAAAACCTTTTTTACGTTAACTCGAAAAAGGAACGTCCATTTAAATGGAGTCAACTTATATTCTTGAAGAAAATGGAACAATTGATAGATGAGGAAAATCCAGACTTAATTGTGTGTACACACGGATTTCCTTCCCAACTATTAAGCCAGTTAAAATTAAAAGGGAAATGCAATGTCCCAATTATCAACGTATATACAGATTTCTTTATTAATAATGTCTGGGGAAGCAAGGGGATTGATTTTCACTTTATTCCAAGTCAAAAATTGAAAGAAAAACTATTAAGCAAGAATCAAATACCGAAACATAGTATGATGGTGACAGGTATCCCTGTGCATGAGGAAATCACTAAAAAGGCTGGTGGTTTAAAAAACACCGATCGGCCCAAAGTTTTAATCTCAGGAGGAAATAGTGGCCTTGGCGGGATATTGAATTTAGCTGGTGAGTTAAAGAAATCAACCAATTTTGATTACTTTGTACTTTGTGGCAACAACAAAAAACTATTTGATGAGATCAAAACATGGGATTTAGCTCATATTAAACCATTACCTTATATTTCATCAAGATCGGAAATGAACGACCTTTATGAAGAAGTGGATGTAATCGTTACGAAACCAGGTGGTGTTACAATTAGTGAAGCACTTCGAAAAAGACTTCCGATTTTTGTCCATTCGATGCTGCCGGGTCAGGAGGAAATTAATCTACAGTATTTAAAAGACAATAAACTTGTATTTGAAATCAATCGCAAATTCTCATTTGAAAAACAAATGCTTAATATATTAAAGGACCATAAAAAAATGGATCAGTGGGATAAATCAATCGAAACTTATCAAAAGGAAATGGAATTGGAAAACCCTGAGGAAATGGTGGGCATTATGAAATTGATTCTTAATCTTAAACAAGTCAATAAGCCATCCTATCTCACAAATCAGTCAAAAGTTATTTATAGCTAAGGGTCATTCCATTAACCTTGTCGCCAGTGTCCCATTAACAAGGGGAATTAATAACAACATTTGTGATTCGTTTTGAAAAAAGCGAAAATGAAAGAGAGAAGTTGAATTATGAACGACTTTATCCAAACTATTTTACTTACACTCATGGAATATGGGTACCTTGGAATTACCCTTGGTCTTATGATTGAAATTATTCCAAGTGAGATTGTATTATCCTATGGTGGCTTTTTAGTTTCCCAAGGTAGCATCAGTTTTGTTGGGGCGGTTATTGCTGGAACGATTGGAGGAACCATCGCCCAAATATTTGTTTATTTAATCGGATATTATGGGGGAAGACCATTTTTAGAACGATATGGAAAGTATATATTCATTCACAAAAAACATATTGAATTAGCGGAATCTTGGTTTACTAACTATGGTCCAAGCGTCATTTTTACGGCTAGGTTCATTCCGGTTGTCAGACATGCTATTTCGATACCAGCAGGGATTTCTAAAATGTCTTTAATAAAATTCACGAATTATACGCTACTTGCCGTACTTCCATGGTCTGTGCTTTTTGTATTCCTCGGGATGAAGTTAGGAAGCAATTGGGGACAGATTAATGAGATGGCCAAGCCCTATATCCAGCCAATCGCAGTGGTGGCGGTTCTCATTATTGCCGGAATGATCATTCGCGGTTACATGAAAAGAAAGAAAAACAAAGTTTTATGAAGTTTAGGGATTTAAGGAAGGGTTGTAATGAACCTTACAAAAGCCTTTATAACAACGGGAACCGATAAACGTGAAAACTTCACAACGAATCATCGATATTGACGGTAATGGCTTTCCAAGGGGACATTCAATGGAAGCAGTTGGGTTTTATAATATGAATTAATTAAAAAGACCACCATTTGGTGGTCTTTTTAATTAATTTATGGGGGAGTAGATTGGTATTTCTTCCTTTATTTTGAAACTTTATCATCCGTAATCCGTATATGATGTGAACGATAGTGGTGAACGTGAAAAATCAAGAAAGCCACATTTAAGAAAACGCCATTTGAAATGGATGGGGTTAACGGTCGTTGTTAGGTTTCCTCATAATATTAAGGTTCTTTTTTGTGAATTTGAATAAGGGAAGGAATATAGAAGCAATAGAATACTTATAAATAGTATAGAAAATGTATTAGAACAAATATTCAAATGGCAATAGAACTACTTAACTAACATGTACTAGCCCTTAGAAAGGATGCTTTCATTCATGGAAATAAGAAAACCAACTGATTATGAACTTCAAAAGGTTGTATCACTTTCGCCACGGATAGTAATTAACCGTCCTAAAGCTTATATCTATTAGTGTTAGAGCTATTTAAAGGGGGGATAAAAAAGTGATTGAAGCAATAATTAGTTTTCTTATATTTTGAATTCATTATTGGCATCCCGTATTATAACGGCTTCATTTATTACAAGTGATAATACTAGTTTTTGCTGTTTCAGTTTTCTTGCCATTCTATTAATCGCTAAATTTGTGATTATTCCAAAGGAAAATGAACAAGTTGAATTACAAGAATACATAGTTGAGAAAGAGGAAATATGAAGAAAATTTCGCTTACCTTATTAATCGTATGTATATCGATCACCTTTTTGTTGAATTTTGCCCTGCCTGAATTTGCTGGCAAAATGAAAGATAATATAAGTTCCATGAATATCCTTTATTCATACAGTGTCACAAAAACATTCTCGGAACAAATCCAAGATACGATCGAAATCGCATCCGTGCCGTCAGGGAAAACCGAGAACAGGAACGGCAATTTCCGAAGTGATGTTAAGCTTGAGGGCACGCCGCTGAATATAAAAAGTGTAGTGAAAGAGAGCTTGAATAAGCCCCAAGGGTATAAAACTAAAGAAAAGTTAACCGGTCCGGAAAAAGGGTTTTCATACCGGAAATATTATCTTACCAAAAATTATGATAAAGGAAGGTATACAGTCATCCGGACGAATAAAATAACGGGAAAAGAAAAAGTGTATGTCGGAACTTACTATGAGCCGAGCACGCAAGATCCTTTCGTCAAATGGTCACGTGATGAAAAATGACTGACAATACCATTTCATGAAAAGTTGAGTGTTTATATGGAAAAAACAGTGAAGATCGAGGAGTATAATCCTGATTGGGTTAGTGAATTTCAACAGGAAAAAGCGAGGATAATGGAGGTATTAAAGAACGATTCCCTTTGTGTTGAGCATATTGGAAGTACGTCCGTCAAAGGATTGGGAGCAAAACCGATTTTGGACATCATGGTTGGCGTCCATCATTTAGCTGAAGCTGACATGTTCATTGAACCCTTGAAATCGATTGGGTATGAATTTGTCCTGCATAAAGAGTTTCCCGAAAGGCGTTTTTTTAGAAAAGGTCAATGGAGAGCGGGAACACACCATTTGCATATCTATAAATACGGAAGTGAACAGTGGAAGAATCAACTTTCATTCAGGGACTATCTAAGAAGCCATCCTGACATACGAAGACAATATCAGGAATTAAAATTATCCTTAGCTCAAAAGCATCCTGCTGATATAGTGGGGTACACGAAAGCAAAAGAGCCATTTATATTAAGTGTCATAGAATCAGGAAATGAAGAAAACGACATAAATTATAACTGCCAGGAACGTCTAAAAGGAGGCTTTCATGAGAAAGGTCGAAGTCGTACCATTTAAGGAAGAGTGGTCCAAGCTATTTCATGATGAATGCGAAAAATTACAGGGTATTTTCGGGCCTGAGTTGATAAAGTTATACCATATTGGCAGTACGGCCATACCTGCAATCCATGCCAAGCCAGTAATAGATATTTTGGCAGTGGTTAAAGATGTGGAATGTGTCGCTGATTTTGATAAAGAGATGGAAGAGATAGGTTATGATGCTAGGGGTGAGAATGGAATCGCTGGACGAAGGTTTTTTCTTAAAGGCGGGGATGAAAGGTCGCACCATATTCACATGTTTCAAAAAGGACATGAAGAAATAGCCAGACACCTCGCTTTTCGGGATTATTTGCTGGCACACCCTGAGGAAGCACAAAGGTATAGCAGGCTGAAGCAGCGCTTGGCAGCGGAATTCCCAGATGATATCAAAGGGTATGTAAATGGGAAAAATGATTTCATAAAAAAGAGTGATGAAAGGGCGAAACATTGGGCAGCATCCTTGAATGAGAAGGGGAATCATCATGTTAATGAAGTGGATTAAATGCCAAGTGAATGAGGAAAACAAGCGTTCATTCTCAAAAGCACAAGAGAGATGGGGGGAATTGTGCCATTGTTCTGGTTTCATGGGACAAATCGGAGGGTGGAATAGAAATGAACTCTATGAAGCAGGCATTCTGTCCATTTGGAAAGATCTTCAATCCTATCAAAGTTTCATGCAGAATCAGCATGATGAAATATTCGGGAAGAGTGACCAAGGAGGTACATATACAAATATTTCTGTCGATATCTATGAGAAAATATTCAATATAGGAACAACAGACATGACAGCGTTTTTTTGCAAGGGGAAATTACTTCGGGTGGCTGACTGTTCTGTTGAAAATGATAAAAAGGCCGGATTTGAGCAGGTGCAAAGGAACATATGGAACAAAGGGATGACACCGGGCATGCTGTCTGGTGCAATCGGAAAAGGACAATCCAGGAGATACCTGGCCGCCTCATTATGGGACAATGAATATTCACATCAACGGTATGTGGATAAGGGATTGGCTGCCTTGATAAGGGAAGCGGGAGTGATTGAATTGCATCCAAAGTGGGCGGTCATTTAGAATTTAACATTGATCAATGGCATCTTGGTTTGCAGTGGAATGTAAGAATGATGGACATTTCAGCGCTCCCAATATATTCTACAGAAGGTGATTACAAATGAAACTAGATTATGATTCACAGTACATCAGGGGTATCTACCTGAATAGAGACCGAATATCTTCGTATAACCATTTTCCCCTTGACCTGCCGGTTATCAGGCACCTTCAAGAAGTGGCTTTTCATCCCAGTGTTACCTATGTTATCGGGGAAAATGGAATGGGGAAGTCCACCTTGCTTGAAGGCATTGCAATTGCGTATGGCTTCAATCCGGAAGGTGGAACGTTGAATTTCAATTTTTCCAATTATGATTCACATTCCAATTTGGACGAGTACCTCCGTTTGAAAAAAGGCGTGTACAAACCGAAGGATCATTTTTTCTTTAGGGCGGAAACCTTTTATAATTTAGCTACGAATATTGAGGAATTGGATAGGGAGGCATCGTTCGGGTCGAAAATCATCGATTCCTTCGGTGGAAAATCACTTCACCAGCAGTCTCATGGGGAATCGTTTTTTTCAGCTTTTGTAGAACGATTTCAAGGCAATGGATTGTATATCCTCGATGAGCCTGAAGCTGCTTTATCGCCATTGAGACAAATATCGATGCTGGCCAGGATAAATGAGCTTGTTCAACAAGGTTCCCAATTCATAATTTCCACCCATTCCCCGATTATCATGGCCTACCCGGATGCTAAAATCCTCCAAATTACAGATGAGGGAATGAATGAGGTTACGTTAGAGGAGTCCAATCACTACTTGCTAATGAAACAGTTTTTTGAAGATAAAGATCGGCTGCTGCATCATCTATTCGAATGAGTTTTTAGCATCTCCTTTAAAAAGGCCCGATTGCACTGCGCATTCGGGCTTTTCATTTTGTTGAAATTCATTATTGACAGTTCAAGTGTATTACAGGTATAGTACATCTATAAGGTGTATGAACCACTTAGTACATACACGCAAGACTTTATGCATATCAGACTTTTTTTAAATAAATAGGGGGTGGTTTTAATGAACGTAAATACCCGGGAACCGGTATATCTGCAAGTCGTTAGGCATTTTAAAGAACAAATAGCCATAGGCAAATTCGTGGCCGGACAGGAAATTCCCTCCCGAAGAGAACTGGCGGCTACACTGAACATAAATCCTAATACCGCTCAAAAAGCGTATAAAGAAATGGAGGAACAGGGTTTGATTCATACTGAACGAAATTTTCCCAGTCAAATCACGACGAATGAAACAATTTTACAGGCTGTGAGGCAGGAATTGATTTTGGCAGCCGTCGATACGTTTGTCGACGCGATTCGTCCGATTAATGTACCAGTCGATGAGTTGCTTCGTGTCGTTAAAGAAAAATATTCGGAAGAAATAAGGGAGGAGGAAGGAAAATGATCGAGGTAAAACGAGTTTCCAAAAATTATGGCCGCAAAAAAATATTGGACGGTGTGTCCTTCACCGCGAATAAAGGCGAAGTCACTTGCCTGATCGGGATAAATGGTGTCGGTAAAACGACTACACTCAAAGCGATCATGGGCTTGACGCCATATAAAGGGGAAATCCTGATCGATGATCAAAAGATGACTAAGGATAGTTATGAAAAAATCACCTTCATTCCGGACGCACCGACGATGCTTCCGCAAATGACGGTTAAACAGGCAATGGTTTTCATGGAGGATTTCTATCATTCATGGAATCAGGAAAGGGCCCTTCAATTGCTTGAATTCTTCAAGCTGAAAGAGGAAAGCCGCATTTCGGAATTGTCCAAAGGCAATACGGCTAAGCTTAACTTGATGCTGGGACTGTCCCTTGACGTGGATTATGTGCTGATGGACGAACCATTTTCGGGAATCGATATATTCAGCCGCGAGCAAATCGCTGATGTCTTTGCGAGCCACCTTATTGAAGATAGGGGCGTCATCATCACGACCCATGAAATCGGTGATATTGAACATTTGATCGACAAGGTCATTTTATTGGATAACGGTACGGTGCTTAAAGAGTTCAATACAGAAGAAATGCGTGAAGAAGAAGGGAAATCGGTAGTCGATGTAATGAGAGAGGTGTATCAAGCATGATGCGTTATATAAAGCTAGTGAACTTTGAAATCAACCGTTTTAGTAAAATCTATCTTAGCTTATTGTTGATAACCTTGGTTTCGCAATTTGCAGGAGTGCTGATCGTAACGAAGAGTCTTCTTAATGATGCCAAGGAGATCATATCAAATGAAAAACTATCGGAAGCCGCTTATGTTGCCAATTATGGAGCCATTGATTTTACCCATATCGTCCATACCCTCTTTTTTGCAGGACCGATTGCACTGTGTGCCGTTGCCCTCATTTTTTACATTTTCCTTATTTGGTACCGTGATTGGGTTGGAAAAAATACATTCATTTATCGCCTGTTGATGTTACCGGCATCCAGATTATCGATCTACCTTTCCAAAGCCACGGCCATCTTCTTGATGGTGTTAGGAATGGTTGCTTTCCAGATCATCATTCTACCAATGGAAAATGCGCTATTTAATTCAAAAATACCGGAAGCGTTCTTGAATGAAATGTCAATTCCTACCATAACTAAAGCCAGTCCGATTTTGGCAATGATCATTCCGAACAACTTCACAGAATTCCTGCTATCCTATGGGATTGGCCTTATGGTCATGTCGGTCGTATTCACAGCAATCATGTTTGAACGGAGTTTCCGCATTAAAGGAATCATATTGGGGTTGGTGTATGGCGGAGTTGCTGCCGCGCTGTTTTTAGCTCCTGTTTTCATAATGGATAGTGGAGTTTTCCATTTTTACTCGAATGAATTATTCGGTCTTCTGCTCACATTGGGAGTCATCGTGACAGGATTATCAGTTTGGCTTGGTTCATGGTTATTGAAAAAACGCGTTACCGTATAAAAACAATCAAAAAGGAGAGTGAACAAGGTGAAACGTTATTTATGCAGCATCATTATTAGCTTGGTTGTCCTCTTAAGCATCGGGACCTATTATGTCAAAGTAGCTTCCTCTGCTTCCAGCCTTCCAAGGTATACGTTCAAGACGATTGAAGGCAGCGATAAAGAGCTTGATCCGGTCATCGTACAAGCAACACTTGAAAATGGTGATTTTTATGAACCATTGACGATTGAATCCAATCGAACCACATATGGCAGCGATAGGCCATTATGGTCTGACAGATATGATCATCAAATTGAAAGATTAATTAAAGAACATCGTTCGTTTATGCGTGGCAAGGATTCCATTAGTTCTTTATATGAAGACGATGATTTTCTGGCTTACGCTTGGGTGAATAGCGAATTTACGAATAACGGCAAAATGGAAGCGGAGTTTGATATCGGTTTACTGGAGAAGAAAGACGAAGGAGAAACTTCTTTCCAAATTGAACTTCCCCATCAAGAGAGAATCATGAATATTGATGTCAGGGATGTGCAGTTGGTCCATTCAAAACTACAGGTGCTAACGATGATCGATGTGAATTCAAACAATGAGAAGCAAACGAAAGAAGTTCATCTGTATACGATCGATTTAGCTAATAAAAAAGTCTTGAGCGATAAAACACTTTTATCTGAGACCTTTACTTACCCTAATCAAGTTGATTTTGAAATGCCGATTGATGTTTCTCCTTCCCAGCCAAACAGCATGGTATTAATTTCGTTAATTAAAGGAGTAAATCATGAGGAGGGTCCCTTTGAGGAAAAATTAAAAGAAAGCAAGCTGATATCTTATAATTATGAAACGGAAAAATTAGAAACGGTTAAAAAAGGACCGCTTAGCCTGGACATGGCAAGATCAGGATATGCAGACGGGAAAAACCTATATGCAGTTGAAATGAAATCAGGAAAATATCGTATTAAAACATTTGACCTTAGCAGTCAAACGTTAACGAATGATACGGAGCTGGATATAGCTGCTAATGAGGAAGAACAATATACCGCTGCCTTTAAAAACGGGCGTGTGTACTTCCTGTTAAACGAAATGAATCAAGAAGGCGAATCAAACAAGCCTGCCAAACTTCTGATAACGGATTTAAAGACTGGAAAGACTTTATATAAAGGTGAAACAGTCATAAATAAAAAGAACAGCAAAAGTTTTGGACTTTATATTGATGAATTGGAAATAAAATAAGGCCCTGCCATTTATCAAAAGCCTTAAATGAAAAAGGGATATCCCCAATGGGATATCCCTTTTTTTGATATCATTTAAATGGAAGCCAGATTCGCTCTAGCTGCACGTTCCTTCTTGCCGTGCAAGAAGTAGTAAAGGACGGAGGTTGCGATGACCACAACGCCCAGGATGACATAAAGTGTGCTATAACCCGTTACTGGAATGATGAATCCAAGAATATAAGGGCCGAATCCAAGTCCTGCATCTAGCATGATAAAGAAGGTGGACGTTGCCATCCCCATTCGGTGAGGCGGTGTAAGTTTAACGGCAATCGCCTGCGAGCTTGATTGCATATTACCGAATCCAAGGCCGATGAGGAAACCAGCTGCAAGTAAAGTGAAACTATTGGTTGTGATACTTAAAAGCAGCAAGCCGATCCCGAAAAGCATGAACGCCGGATACATAATGAAGTTCGATCCTTTCCGGTCCATTAACGGTCCTGAGAAAGGACGCGATAACAATACAGCTACTGCGTAAACGACAAAGAAGAAGCTTGCTGTATTGACCAGATTGATTTCGATGGCATAGAAGCTGATGAAAGAAAGGACGCTGGAATAACAGAATGCCAATAACAAAGTAATGATTGAAATGGGCAGTGCCTTAGGTTCAATGAAATTGGAAAGCTTGAATCCTTTGCTTTCCGTAACTTTTGCCGCCACTTTCAATGCCGGGACATATAGGAAGAATGCAGTAATTAAAGAAATCACCCCTAAAGCCAGGCAGAAACTGAAAATCACTTGGAAGCTTGTATGTTGAGCCATATACAGACCGATGAAAGGACCGATTGCCGTCGCAAGTGTCGCGCTCATGCTGTAATAGCCGATGCCTTCTCCCTTTCGAGTTGCCGGGATGATCTGCGCGACGATCGTTCCCGTCGCAGTACTGGCCATCCCCATCGCCATCCCATGGATCAGGCGGTTAACAAGCAGGAAGCCAATTCCAAGGTCCACAAAATATAGAAGGGTTGTCAAAGTGAAAAAGATCAAACCGATGAATAATGTTTTCTTGCGGCCGATTGAATCAATGAAACGGCCGATGAACAAACGTCCGATTAACGTCCCGATAATAAAAATACCCGATATGAGTCCGGCTTGGCTTGTAGAAGCATCCAATTCATTTACGGCATAGATGGCAAGTGTCACCATCAATAAATAAAAGATTAACGTTATGAAAAAATTGATGGACGAAACGATGACAAAGTCCTTCGTCCACAGTCTGGCTCTGGATTGATCCATGTTATTATCTCCTTACTTTATAATGTTATTTCTTATTTCGCCCATGATGCGTATGGCTGCGAGTTGTTCCTCTTCACTGATTCCTTTTAAGATATCTTGTTCGTATCGGTCGATTGTTACGCGGACTTCACTGTAGATCTTTGAGCCAAGCTCCGTAAGCCGCATTCTTTTCTCGCGTTTATCTTTGCTGGGCACATGCTCGACATATCCCAGCTCTTCCAAACGGGTAATGGTCCTCGTAATCGTGGGTTTTTCCACACTTTGATAATTGGCAAGCTCTACTAGCGTTGCCGAATCATAATTGAATAAGAAATGTAAAATGGACCATTGCGCCCTGTGTAAATCATGCTTGTTCAGCTGGATATTAAGATTATTTTCAAACGGACGGTACAGCAGCAAAAGTTGCTGAAAGAATTTTTGGTAAGTCTCTATCAGAAACACCCCTTATACATAATATATAGTTAGCTTTAGTAATTGTTACCCTAGGTAACTATAATAGCAAAATAAATCCTTTCTGTCCACTCGGATTTGAATTGATTAGTTAAATTTGGTTTTTAGTTAAATGGAATGGGAATATAGGAATAGGAGATGATGTAAACATGTATAAATCTATGATCGCGTTGCTTGCCGCCGCAGCCATGCTAACTGCTTGCAATAATGACAAAGCGGATGAAAACAAGGGGAAATCTGTACAAACATCAGATGAAAATCAAACCAATACTGAAAATGAACAACAAAAACAACCATCGCAAACAGAAACTCAAGCAAATCCTAAACATGAGAAGTGGTCTTCTTTGCCTGAATATGACAAAATCATCGAGCAAATCGGCAACGAAGACTATACCTTCAATAAGGAAACGGATAACGATGATAAACGAGTCTTCCTTATTGAGCTGAACGGTGAAAAACAATATAAAACCGTTTTCGTCAAAAATACCAACCGCCTGAAAATTATCAAAATAAATGGTGGCGGAGAGCTTTATGACGAAATCTTAAAATAAGTGGACTTGAGTAAAAGAGGGTAGATTATATTATTCAGGAAAAAGTGTTTGTTTACCTATTGCTTTTACCGGCATATTTAAAAACAAACCATTTATTGGTATAATGGCAGCTGGAGGAGATGATATTGACTTTTAACACTTTGTTGCAAATGATTATCGCTGCATTTTTCTTCATGGTTTTTACGTTCTGTACTTGGTATGAAGGCAGCGAAATTATGGATAAGCCTTGGGAATGGAAGTATTCCACGCATTTCACACAAGTAAATGATGTTCAGGCGATGGAGGCAAAGGATATTTCGAATTTAGATCATTTCGTGTATGCCGCTAAATTCAAACCGCTATTTCCATTTCTTATGGTCCTTGCCGCATCGTACTTAATCATACTTACGGGATATATCTTATTTAAAAGAAGTATTAAAAAAATGGCTCTTTTCCTGTTGGGATTGGGTGTCCTTTTTCTGCTCTCAACTGGTTTTGTATCCAATTCCCCGACTGTTGGAGGAAATATCTTTGCAGCATTTTTTCTGATAGGCGGAATGATAGCCGTAATAGGTGCAGCGCTATATTATTTCCTGATGCCAACAGGATTACATACTGAAGTTTAAAGTTAAAAAGCTGCCAATGAGGCAGCTTTTTTTTTGGCTTTTTTCGTAAAGATTGTTGTTTTTAAAACGAAACTATTTAAGGTTGATTGGAGCGGATGTGCGAGACTCCTGCGGGAGCAGCGGGATAGGTGAGACCCCACAGGCGTTTACGCCGAGGAGGCTCACCGCCCGCCCCGCGGAAAGCGAGCATCTGGAGGGGAAATCAACCACACCGCACTACTTGGTAAATAGTAACAAAGTATGCGAAAACAGCTTTTTTTTTGCAAAATGTTGATGGAAGATGACATAAAATAACGAAAAATAATAGTCATTTTTGCGAAATTCTTAGATTGAACTTCACTGAGATATAGCTTACGGTTAGTATATTACCAGCGGTGGACCCATATCGGTTCAGACCTTTAAAATATAAATCATACCGTTTCCGGTAAAGAAGTGTGAGGCAGTTGGAAAAAAGTTATCCAGTGATTGAAGAAATAAAGTGAAAAGGTGATAAGATGTCAGGCAAAATCAAAATTGAACAGCCAAAGATCCCTCAAGACTTAACTCAAACTAACTTTCAGGAAATATATTATCAAGAGGAGCCTTATCTGGATTCATGTATTATATCCAATTGTACGATCGATAGAGAAAAGATGGACAATATCGTATTATCACAGGTCGTTTTTAAAAATGTGACATTCAGCGATGTATCATTCAGGAATATCGAGCTGACGGATGTCATTTTCGATCATTGCGATTTGACGAATGCCGATTTCATGGGCGGCTCGATTCATCGGGTGGAATTCAAAGAGTCCAAACTATTAGGCATTAACCTGTCTGACGCGAGTTTAGGGAATGTCTGCTTTGAGAATTGCAACTTGAATTTAAGTGCTTTTGGTTATTCCAGTTTAAAGCAAGTGAAGTTCGATCATTGCTCATTGGAAAGTGCTGATTTTTATGAGTGTAAATTCATCAAAGTGAAGTTCGAAACATGTAGATTAAATGAAGTGAACTTTTCCCGGACACCGCTCAAAGGAATTGATATTAGCAGTTCTACATTTCAAAGGCTTACCGTTTCCATGGAAGATTTAAAGGGATGCGAAGTTTCCCCGGACCAAGCGATCGTATTTGCAGCCATGCTGGGCTTGAAAATTAAAGAGTGAACCTTTTAAGATGAAAAAATGACTCAATGGAGCTGACATGAGTGACCACCGAATTTGGTGGTCCTTTTTGAGTTGGCATAGTAAATATGGGAAGCGTGTATATGAATATATGATTTGGAAAAGTACGGAATGTTTGCACAAATGCAGGATTCCTTTACAATATTTGTTAGGTGGAAAGGGGGATTGAACGTTGATTATCAATAAGGTCACTTTGTATAGTCATGCATGGGAAGAAATGCGGAATTTTTATGTTGATGTGTTAGGATTTGAGTTATTATCGCAAACTGATGATGTTTTTGAAATGAAGGCAGGGGAAAGTGTGCTTGAGATTAAAAGATATCATCACAAAGAAAAGCCTTTTTATCATTTTGCCCTGAACATTCCAACCAATTTATTCACTTCGGCAAAAGCATGGGCGAAATCAAAAGTGGAATTGACTAGAGAAGATGATTATGATGAAGTTTATTTCAGCTATTCTGATGCACATGCTTTTTATTTTACAGACCCTTCAGGCAACATTGTCGAGTTCATATCGAGATATTCCGTATCACCCAAATCCGAGGCTAAGTATTTTTTAACTCAAAACGTCCTGTGCATCAGTGAAATAAACATTACGACAGACGAAGTAAGGGCTTTTGGAAATCAGTTGATCAGTAATGGTGTACCTGTAAGGAATGGTGAAGAAATATGTGAAGATGGATTGAATTTCATGGGGGAACATGAAGCAGGTTCGTTTTTACTTTTAGGTCCAAGGAAACGGCGGTGGATTTTTTCGAATAAAGAGTCGGAAATCTTTCCGCTTTCGATAGTCATAAATCAGCAACTGGATATTTCAATGGATGGCAAAGGAGTTATGGAATTGAAAAAAGTGGAATGATATTTTAGTCATACACTTCATTCGGCCCATAGATGTATCTCCAAACCACCATTTAATCTTATTACTCAATTCAAGTATAAACTTGTTACTATTATTACCAGCTTTCTTTATATAAGGCCATGATAAAGCATAATCTGATATTTTTTCCTTACATAAATATATACTTGCTAACTTACTATCCTCACAAACGTCAGTTAGCTGTATATATTTGTATTTTCACTTAGTGAATTCTCTAAACTCATCAATATAGAAAGCAACATAACCGCAATTTGGGCATACAGATGCTTTAGGGTTTGCAGAAACACTGCTGAAAATCCCTTTCTTTTGACTAATCTTTATCCCATTCATTCCGCCTTGAACATTTACTTTGCATTCATTTATCATTTCAGTTTGGCACTGATTGCAGACTCTTTTCATTAATACACTCCTTTTTTTAAATACTTAAATAGAAACACTCAGAATTCGAACTTTATCATAACATAATTATCCAAAATCACTTATGATATATTGCCATTACATAAGGAAAGTCCTGCTGCTAACAGGAAGAATAGATACAGCAAGTTTAGCAGTCTAAAAGAATGTAACAATACGATGAAATGTTCCTAGCCGAACATACAATAGCAGTGAATACTGCAGGATAACTCAAGGAGCCAGCCATGAAAAAAAGAAGTTTATTGATAGCATTGGGCGTGATCGTTCTCGGGGTCATTGCCTCGATAGCATGGGTACCTCAAACCAAACAGAAAGAGCATGTCGGCAAAAAAGCATTTCCTCAGCATACAGTCTATCAAGCGGGTACGATAAAGCCTGACAATGTTTCACAGGAGGAGTTGGATGCTGGCGTAGCGAATTTTTATAAAGCCTGGAAAAATGAATATCTTAAGCAGCCAGCTGCTGAAAGTGATCAATATTATATTTTTTACAATGATAAAGGATATGCAGAGCCCAAGAATGCAGTGACCGTCTCTGAAGCACACGGTTATGGGATGATGATAACGGCAATCATGGCAGGCAGCCAGGACAAGCAGTATTTCGATGGTCTTTATCGTTTTTATAAAGCCCATGGAAGTGATAATCAGGGTGCTCTTCAAGATAATATTTTTTAGTCTAATAATACATTGAAAGTAAATGTGACATCGTTTTTGTATTCTATTTTGAAACCATCTTTTCTCCATTCAACTTCATCTGGAGTATAGATACTTTCAACGTTAAGTATATCTTTTTTCTGTAGTGTTATATTTACTTGAGCAAATTTAATATCGTCACTTGATATAGCGATGAGATGACTTATTTCTTCGAATTCTTCATTTTCTCCGAGACACATACTTGGGATTGTTTGCAGCATGTATAGGGATTTATCTTTTGATTCTATTTGGAATTGTAATGTTTCATTTTCATAAGTTCTTAATACTTCTACTAGTTGTCTCCATGGTTCTGTTGTTGTGTTGGACATTAATGTTCCTCCTGGTTTGTTTCAGTTTTGCTCCACTATTGTACTGTATTTTAAAAAAAGAGGCTACTACGTGCACATAACCCTGTCAAGTAGACAATAAAAAAAGAGTATTTTAAGCTGCGGCCTTTTCTCGGTGCTAAAAGCGAGAAATTAGGCTGTTTTATATTTGGATTTCCACTACCATTGTAAATCCGTATTTTCCTGATGTTACTCCTTAGCATAGGAAAAATCGGATTTATTATCCAGAAATTTCTCTTAGCGTATGTTTTCCGCGTTTTGTTGGTGGGACCCCATTAAAAATAAAATCGCTTAGAAAATAACCATGGTGTAATAAAAAAAGCCTGCTTATTCAGCAGACTTTCCGTCGAGTATAGCTTTGTATTTTTTAGCTTGTTTTAGTGTCCAAATAGACGTTGAAGCCAGGGTTTGAATTAGTTCGGGTTTTTAATCATCTTTATTATTTGTAGACATCCAGACTCTTATTTATTTTTTATTTCCTTTGCTTTTGCATAAATCGTAGAACGGGGAACACCAGTTAATTTTGAAATATCTGAAACGCTCATTCCGTTTGATTCTCTAGTCTCATAAAGCTGCAAGGCTTTTTTTACTTCCTTTTCGTCCTGGCCTTTCCTTCCCAGGTGTTTCCCTTGCTTCTTTGCCCGCTCTCTGCCTTCAGAAGTGCGGCTTACAATTAAATCCCTTTCAAATTCTCCAATCGCCCCTAACATGGTAAACATGAGCTTCCCAGCTGCGGTACTAAAATCTATTTGCTCCTTTAAAAATACCAGGCCAATTTCTTCAGTTTCCAATTCAATAGCAATTTTATGTAGATCCCTAACAGAACGAGCTAGGCGGTCGATTTTAGTAATAACTAATTTATCACCTTTTCTTAAAGCTCTTCTTGCATTTTCTAATTCCTGCCGATCTGTTTTCTTTCCACTTTCTTTTTCCATATATATTTTTTCGCAACCATATTCTTTTAATTGTTCAACTTGGTTTTCAAGCGACTGTCCAACTGTCGATACCCTTGCATATCCAACTAACATTTTCTCGTACCCCTTTTTATCTAAAAGTTATATATGAGGCCGGACGGTCGAAAAATTGCAAACCATGATTTTTAAACGAGGCCTTGTGGTACTACATGATTTCCACTCCAGGCATTCGCTTTCCACGGGCGGTCCGGGAGCCTCCTCGGCGCTTTGCGCCTGTGGGGTCTCCCATTGACTCGCATTTCTCGCAGGAGTCTCGCTCACCCGCTCCAATCAACCTTGTTTAAACTTTAGATTGAACCCCTTTTGTCTAAAAAGGGGGCTCAGGATGGTCTCATTCCGACGATGATTATGACTGGGTCGTTGATTTCCACTCCAGGCACTCGCTTTCCGCGGGCGGTCCGGGAGCCTCCTCGGCGCTTTGCGCCTGTGCCCATTGACTCGCATTTCCCGCAGGAGTCTCGCACACCCGCTCCAATCCACTTTGTTTAAAACTTTAGATTGAACCCCTTTTGTCTAAAAAGGGAGCAGGATGGTCTCATTCCGACGATGATAATGACTGGGTCGTTGATTTCCACTCCAGGCATTCGCTTTCCGCGGGCGGTCCGGGAGCCTCCTCGGCGCTTTGCTCCTGTGGGGTCTCCCATTGACTCGCATTTCCCGCAGGAGTCTCGCACACCCGCTCCAATCAACTTTGTTTAAAACTTTAGATTGAACCCCTTTTTTCTAAAAAGGGAGCTCAGGATGGTCTCATTCCGACGATGATAATGACTGGGTCGTTGATTTCCACTCCAGACAGTCGGCGGAAAGGAAGCGATTTCTGAAATCACCTGGAACGATTATAAATAAAAAATGGTAGAGACTCTAATTCCCTTTAAGGGATGAAAAAAAATTTTACTTGTAAAAAATTTTTTACTCATTAAAAAGGATACCCCCATCAACAGCACGTTGATTTATCCTCAATCATAAGTTTTGTGCAACTAATTTCCTTGATATATTCCCCATACACTCCTGTTATTTCTGAAAATTCCAACATTGGCATGCGGATTGCTAGATTAAAAGTAATATCACATATTGACGACGGCAGAAAGGGGGACTATGAAACTGCGGCGGCTCCGCACTTCATCACGATTGCTGTGCAGGTGATGAATCAAAGTTATCAATGTTCGTGTCACCACATTCAGTTCATATCATTAGACAAGGAGAATCTCATGAAACCAATTTATTTTCTTTCTTTAATTCCTGTAATCGCCATACTTGGCGGACCTTTTTGGGCTAATCGTATCGAGCCGTACATTCTTGGCATGCCGCTATTCTTTTTCTGGAACTTTTCGTGGCTGATCTTTACCGCTTTAGTCGTTTTTATCATTTATATGCTAGATCCCAAGAATAAAGAGAGGGAAGAGAAATGAATATAGCGATCATCATTATTTTCAGTTTCCTGTTGCTGTCACTCTATTTAGGGATTAGGGCAAGAAAAGGCAAGGACATGGACCTTGAACAATGGACAGTCGGCGGACGCGGATTCGGCCCTTTCATCATCATGATTTTACTGGCGGGAGAAATCTATTCTACCTCCACTTTCCTGGGCTCCAGCGGATGGGCATATGGTATAGGCGGTCCGGCATTGTACGGAACGGCGTTCGCAGCATTGGGCTACCTGTTTTCTTATTGGATTTATCCTGCCATTTGGAGCTACGGAAATAAACACAAGCTCATTTCACAAGCAGACTTTTATGTTAAAAAGTACAAAAGCCCGTTATTGGGGGTACTTGTTTCAATCGTTGGTGTTTTGGCCCTGGTACCGTTTTTGGTTCTGCAATTAAAGGGTCTGGGCATCATCGTTTCGACTACTTCATATGGCTCGATTTCCCCGACGGTTGCCGTTTGGATCGGAGCTGTTTCAGTTACGGCTTATGTGATGATTTCGGGTATCCATGGATCGGTTTGGACAGCTGTTCTCAAAGACATCATGATCGCCTTGGTCGCGTTATTTTTAGGGATTTACATTCCGCTTCATTATTTTGGCGGAATCCAGCCGATGTTCGAAGCAGTCGATGCCGTCAAGCCTGATTTCCTGACACTGCCCGATATGGGGATGAGTGCTTCATGGTTTATATCCACGATCATCTTGACGACGTTAGGTTTCTATATGTGGCCGCAAACATTCGGTTCTGCATATACAGCTAAAAGTGCCAAGACATTCCGTAAAAATGCATTCATCCTTCCGCTTTACGGAGCATTATCCGTCGGTGCGATCTTTGTCGGCTATGCCGCCATCATTAAAGTTCCTGGGTTGCAAGGGTCGGATATGGATCTTGCGTTATTGAAGCTTTCGATCAATACCTTCGATCCTTGGTTTGTGGGGGTTATCGGGGCAGCAGGCCTATTGACCGCCCTTGTTCCTGGCTCGATGATTTTAATGAGTTCAGCGACTTTGCTCTCCAAAAACGTGTATCAGCATTTTTCTCCTTCCGCCTCGGATAAACAAATCACGACGATTGCCAAGTTGCTTGTACCTGTTCTTGCTCTCATTGCCGTGTATTTTACTTTGACTGGAGGAAATACGATCGTGGCCCTTTTATTGATGGGATACAGCATGGTGACTCAATTATTCCCATCTTTCATCGCCAGTCTCCTGCAAAGTAACTTCGTGACGAAAGAGGGTGCGTCAGCAGGCATCATTGCCGGTTTAGCCACTGTTGGGTATACAACCATAACAAGCGCTACAATTGGGACACTTTTCCCGGCATTGCCGCAAGCCATTAAAGATTTGAACATTGGTCTTGTCGCTCTCCTCATAAATGTGATTGTAATGATTGGCATCAGTCTTATTACAAGGAAATTTTCCAAGGATAATAAAGGTGAATGGGAAGCTGCTTGATAGTAAAAAGATGTTGTAAAAGAGGAGGGCCATGATGTTTGCTAAAGTTAACGGAACAAGGATATATTTCGATGTGGAAGGGGCGGAATTGGTGCCTGAAGGGAATTCATGGAGAAAGAAGCCAGTCTGTTTCGTCATTCATGGAGGACCTGGGGGCGAGCATATTGGATTTAAACCATTCCTGACGCCGCTTTCGGCATCGATGCAGTTGGTTTACATTGATCAGCGCGGTTGCGGCCGTTCTGAACGCGGTCCGAAATCGACATATAACCTGGAGAATAACGTGGAGGATCTAGAGGCGATCCGGAACTATTTAGGGTTGGGAAAGGTTATTGCATTGGGCCATTCTTACGGGGGGATGGTTGCACAAAAGTACGCCATTCGGTATCCGGACAGTGTGGCTGCCCTTCTTCTGATCGCAACTTCACCAAGCCACATCTTTGGAGAAGAGGCGCTGGTGAAAATAGAGGAAACCGGGACGGATGATCAAAAAAGGATGGCAAAACTTCTATTTGAGGGGGCTATGGAAAAACAGCTTATGGCTGAATTCAGTATAGTCATGGAACCGCTCTATTTTTACTCATCAAGGGGAAAAGTAAGAACTGAAGCGGAAAAAGAGATGATGAGAAAGAAGAAATCGAATTTTAATTGGGAAGCGGCTAATGAAGGGGCCAAGTTTTTGAAAACATTTGATTTAGTGGACCAGCTGGATCAAATACCGTGTCCAACATTAGTGGCAGGCGGCCGTCATGATTGGATCACTCCTGTTGAGGCATCCATTCTCATCGCCGAAAAGATTCCTGACAGTGAATTGATCATTTTTGAAAAAAGCTGTCATTATCTCTTCATTGATGAAAATAAGGAGTTCATTTCAAGGATTTCCTCTTTCATAAACGAGAGATTGGGACTCCAGGAAAATGCGGCTTTGCCCAAAGCATAGAAAAGGTACATGAACCGGGCAAGAGTTGGATGGATCCAGGATAAACCGTTTGTGCTGTAAAGGAATTAATTATATATTAATCCTTGGGTACATTAATTCATGGATTAATGTATGATGATAAGAAAGCCCGGAGGAGAAGATCATGAAAAATATCAATACTGAACAAGAATACCGTGAACAAATCAATCAAGAGGGACTGACGGTCGGGGTTTTTACGACAACATGGTGTCCAGACTGCAAACGTTTAGACATGTTCATCGATGAAATCACACAAGAACATCAAGATAAACAGTGGTTTACAATCGATCGTGACGAGTTCCCCGAGATTTCTGAAGAGCAAACGGTAATGGGAATTCCATCACTATTAGTATTTAAGAATGGGGAAAAGGTTGCACATCTGCACAGTGCAAATGCTAAAACTCCAGAAGCGGTCAATGAATTTCTAAATGACCTATAAAAGCCTTGAAAGGTGAACCCCTTATCATGCTGTCATAAGGGGTTCACCTTTTTTTAGAAATTTTTTCTAAAATTAACTTGATTTCTTAGATGAAACGGGTTTTAATTATAGATACCGAATATCCATTATGGATATCGAACATCCACATAAATGCTGAAAGAGGTGAACTGATTTGCAATTAACAAAAGGGGTCGAGCAAGCTATATGCATCATTGTTATCCTCTCCACCCAGGATAAAAATGTACCGCTTTCGTCTAATGAGATCAGCAGGCGATTGGAGGTGTCTCCTTCTTATTTGAAAAAAATCATAAGGAAACTGGTCGTTAAGCAGATAATCACTTCCGTTCCTGGTAATAATGGCGGCCTTACTCTTGCCAAAAGTGTAGATAAGATTAAAAACCTTGAAATTATTGAGGCGATGGAAGGCCCGATTTCGATGTTTCCGGATACGGGACTTATAGAAAAAGCGTTTAAAGATGGAGAGTATGCAGAGAAGGGGATGGATGTCCTTCGTCGGATGTTTTCCCGGGCGGATCAACTTTTGATAGAGTTCTTTTCCAGCCAAACAGTGGCAGATTTGCTGAAAGAAAGCTTTGGCACCACGGACATACCGACTCTTAATTGGAATTCAACGTCATTGAGTGATGTACTGCGTGAAAAGAAAGGTGAAAAGAAGTGAACATGCTTAAACAAGAATGGAAGCTTTTCCTAACAAATCGAAAACTGGTCGGTGTCGCGATCGTTTTACTGTTCGTCCCGATTATTTATGGGGGGTTATTTCTTAGTTCCGCTTGGAATCCATACGGAAATACAGGCAAGTTGCCTGTTGCAGTCGTGAATAAGGATGTGAAGGCGGAATATGAGGGTAAAACCTTAACAGTCGGTAATGAGCTAATCGAGAACTTAAAGGACAATGATGATTTAGAATGGCATTTCGTAACGGAAAAAGCGGCGAAAAAAGGATTTGATGATGGTACATATTATATGGTCGTTACCATTCCGGAGGACTTTTCGAAAAATGCTGCAACCGTCATGGATGATAAGCCAAAAAAAATGAATTTGACGTATGACGTGAATCCAGGACGCAGTTTCGTTTCTGAAACGGTCGGAAAACAGGCAGCGAATAATTTGAAAACGGAAATTGCCGAAAGTGTCACAAAAGAATATGCAGAAGCGATTTTCTCCCAGCTTGATGAAATCGGAGAGGGATTCAATGATGCAGCAGATGGGGCATCAAAACTGGATGATGGCGCAAAAGAACTGCATGATGGAAACAAAGAAGTGACGGCAAATCTGAATAAATTAGCTTCAAGCACATTAACTTTTAAAGATGGAGCGAATAAACTTCAAATCGGCGTCGGCGAGTTTATGGAAGGAGCCAACAAGCTTGAAAGTGGCGCGTCGGATTTAAATAAGGGGATATCACAATATACTTCCGGTGTCGGCCAGTTGCAAAAGGGTGCGGACGAACTTGCATCAGGCACAGGGGAATTAACTAATAATAGTGAAGCACTTTTACAAGGTTCATCCCAACTTTCCACTGGGCTCGCCAAAGTGGTTCCAGGAGCGCAAACTTTAAATACGGGATTGGCACAAGCGCAAACAGGCAGTGCGAATTTGAATGATGGGTTGAATCAATTATCACAAAATGCAAGCCAGCTGACGGACCAATCGACAGGAATTCCAAAATTGGCATCAGGTCAGCAAAGTTTAAATGAGGGAATCAATAAACTGGCAGAAGGAAGCCAAGCGTTAAATGACGGCCTGAAAAAAATGGATGGCCAATTGCCCGCAGAAGAACAGATGAGTCAGCTTAAGCAAGGACTGACAAGCATTCAAAGCGGTGTAAATCAATTGCAAGAAGCGATTCCTGCAGGAAGCAGCGCGTCCGGTACCGTATCTGGCATTACTGAAGACCTCAATAACAGTCAAGCGGCCTTAACGGA
Source organism: Peribacillus aracenensis (assembly GCF_025175645.1). Classification (NCBI taxonomy): domain Bacteria; kingdom Bacillati; phylum Bacillota; class Bacilli; order Caryophanales; family Bacillaceae; genus Peribacillus; species Peribacillus aracenensis. The sequence goes on along the minus strand of NZ_JANZMJ010000005.1, from coordinate 115,243 downwards.
ACTTCAATCAACCATTGCGAATAATGGTCAGAGCACGATCAATGCCGTTCAAAACACGGAAGCATTCAAAGGCATGACAAGTGAACAACAATCCGAATTAATCGGAGCCATTCAAAATGAACTTCAAACCCAAGCGGAGGCACAAAAACGAATCGCCTCGACTCTTGCTGGAAGTGTATCCGACTTATCAACGCAATTGAAGGATAATGTAATGCCTGTATTGAATGGATTAGGCCAGCTTCCAGAACAAGTGGCCAATTTAAATAATGCGGTGAATAAAGTCAATCCAAACGCCGTTTCAGCGTTAAACGGATATACGGCAATAAAGAACGCACTTGAAGAACAATTGATTCCTGGTGCAACCCAATTAAATGGCGGCTTGAATGAGGCTGTAGAAGGCAGCAATCAATTAACGGCGGCAACACAAAGTTTAAATGAACGGACACCAGAATTAGTGAAGGGGATCAACCAGCTAGCACAAGGCGGTTCCTCGTTGAATAATGGTCTATCAAAACTAACTGAGGGATCTGGTCAGTTGGTAGATGGAGTTTCACAACTTCAAGCAGGGTCAACCTCCTTTGGGGATGGTCTTGAGAAATATGCGTTCGGTGTTAGCCAAGTTGGCGAAGGAGCAAGCAAACTTGCTAGCGGGGCCAATGAACTGAATGCCAACTCAGCTGCCTTGAATGATGGCTCATCAGCACTTGTTAAGGGCACTGAACAATTGGCAGGCAATCTGCCTACTTTAAGCAATGGAGTCATCCAGCTTGCCGATGGGGCAGGTAAGATCAATGAAGGTTCCTCGGCACTTGCTGAAGGATCCGGAAAATTGGGTGATGGCATATCCTCACTTAAAGATGGAACGGTCGAACTTTCGGAAAAACTCGGTGATGGAGCAGAAGAAATAAGTGAAAACAAAACAACCGATGATAATTACAGCATGATTGCCGAACCGACACAGGTTAAAGAACAAAAAAGCAGTGACGTGCCGAATTATGGTCATGCACTGGCTCCTTATGTATTGTCTCTTGGCTTATTTGTAGGAGCGATTGCTTTCAATATGGGATTCCCGACAGGCTTGCCTTCCACAAGGCCTACTTCAGGAGTGGCATGGTGGTTCAGTAAATTTACGGTCCTGTTTATCCAAGCGACGCTTTCAGCATTAGTGTTGGATGCGATCATGATTTGGGGAATGGATTTACAGGTCGAGAACATGGGGCCATTCATTGGGGTTTCCATACTGACTTCCCTTACCTTCATGTTCATCGTCACCTTCTTGACCGTAGGATTTGGAAATCCGGGTCGTTTATTGGCGATGATATTCCTTGTATTACAGCTAGGTGCAAGCGGAGGAATGTTCCCTGTGGAACTGACCAATAACTTCTTCAGTCATGTTCACCCGTTCATACCAATGACATACTCTGTCATGGGCTTCCGTCAGGCGATGAGCACGAGCCTTGGAGCGGATGCATTGACAACGAGTATAGTGTTCCTTACTGGATGCATCATTGTCTTCAATCTACTGCTATTGCTAACGATGGTCATCAAGAAGCGCAAAGCACACAAAGTGGAGATGGAAGCATAAACTAATGAAAAAACCCCCGGTGCAATGCGCCGGGGGTTTTTCTTCATTATGATGGTTCATCCGCGTCCTTTTCTTTATCGATGACTTTCAATCCATTTTCCCCTGAATGTTCAATCACATGTTTAAGGATGGATAATTTGTTATCCCAGAATTGATCGTAAAAAGAAAGCCACTGTTTCAATTCCGCTAAAGGTTCTGGCTGAAGCCGAAAGCGTTTCTCTCTGCCTACCTTCCGGCCACTGACCAATTCAGCTTCAGAAAGGATATGAAGATGCTTGGCAATCGCTGTACGGCTCATGGAAAAGTGAGAAGTGATTTCTGAAATGGGTAAATCCCCTTCAGCAAGCAATTGCAGGACCTTTCGGCGGGTTGGGTCGGCGATAGCCTGAAATACATCATGTTTTTCTGCTGCAGACACTTAGCCCTCAACAACCTTTTTAAGTTTTGCATGAACAATCTGTTCCCAGCCATGATCCATTCTCTCGCGAATCACTGAGCTTTTTTCATTCGGTTTCGGAAGAATCGTTTCAGGCTCTTTCCAGCCACCATGAATAAGGGTGAACTCCGTTTTGCCGTCCAGTTCTTTTAAAATGAAGGAAATGAACCAACCGTCCGTATCCCAACTGAATGAAAGACGATGAGGAGCATCTAACTCCGTCACCTTACAAGGAGATGGACCAAAAGGTGATTGCATATGGAACTCATGTCCCACTTTCGGTTGAAAATCATTTGGCATGAACCATGAAGCTATGCCCTCTGCAGTCGAAACTGTATCCCAAACTTGTTGGATAGGGGCTTCAAGAATAACTGTCTTCTTGATGTCCTGTAGTGTATGTTGATTTTCCATACTGATTCTCCTTTTTAACTTAGATATGAAACCAATTGGTTTCGCTTTGTTGATTATATAAAACCTTTTGGTTTCATGTCAATAATTTGTTTCAAGTGATTCTTTTTTATTCATTGCAGATGCTTAATTCCCCAATTCTTCAATTTGTTTTGCCAATCCTGTTATAGTATCGATTGAATTCATTATCTCTGAATCTTCCAATGCCTTAGGGTCAATTTGGCCATTTTCAATATTATTCAGATATAATTCAATTCCATCTGAAAGCTGTTGATTCGAGCTGACGATCTTTTCATGGATGCCTTCAGCGATTTGGGGTGGTTCCATTGCATTGAATTCTTCAATTTCCGTTTTCATCAATTCCAGTTCTTTTTCAAGATTTGCTCTTGCTTCGCCATTCGTTACGGCGTCCTGTGACAATGCAGGCACCTCATTGGCAAATTCCTTTACGGTATTTACATACTCCGTCGCATGATCTGCATACTCCAATGATGAATGGACTTCTTCTAAAGCTGAGCATCCGCTTAATGTAAGTATCGACAGTAGAGCAATGGTCATTATTTTTTTCATCTATGCCTCCAATGTGATTTTTTTATGGTAAGGATCAGATGGGTAGAAATCTCTTTTTATAAATCGCTGCAATGGAATTCAGTATGAAGCTGGGGATCTTCTTCGGAAAAAATGACTTCGAATAGAAAAGGTGAAATGCACTTTTCAAGTCGTGCCACTGATTGCAGGATTTCACTTGCTTAAACCTTGCAACGTCAATGATCTTCACCTTTTTTTCGGAGGTGATGAAGATGTTTCGTAAATGGATATCCGAAGGGTTCAATCCTTCTTTCCTTGCCAATTGCAGGGCATGGTCTATCTCCGCGATGTTTTCTTCCGTTATCGGGATTCCCAATGTTAAGCATTCAAAAAGAGTGTTGCCTTCAATGTGATCTATAACCAGGTAATTTACCCCCGCATCATATAGGGTAGGATAGTATTCGATGGATTGGACGGTTTTGTATATTTCAGCTTCAACTTTAGCTGTGTGAGTATGATCCGGGAAAAACACTTTAAGTGCCTTATTGGTGGAATGTATTTTGAATACATATGCGCTTCGGCCTTTTCCGATAAGTGATAAAGAGGGGTCGGCATCAAGCAATATATGCTTTTTATCATCGGAAATCTTAACGCTTTGAGCTAACTCATTATAGTTCTGCATACTTTTCACCTCTATTGTGCAATTTTTCGAATCAAAAAAGACGGTATAACCGATTATTGGTCATACCGTCTTTGAAAAATAAAAAGACCTCACCAAATAATCGGCAAGGTCTTGCAAACAACTAAAATCAGTTGCCAATAAAGCCGAGGATTCAATCCTGTACTGACGACTTTATTGTATAGCTACTCCCCTTAACAAAAGGATTCTTATAAGTTATATACAGTAATTATATAGGTTATTGCCTCGATCCGTCAAATATAAGGGCGTGTGCCCACCCTTTATATATATTCAGTAAAGGCAGAAAGATGCTCGTCTCAAAAGCATTAATTTGAGTGGTCAGTAACTATATCAATATACTTTATGTTGATCATTTGTTTGCCAGATACCCCTCGTTGCAAATATTTCTATTTTATTACTTAAAAGTTTCTTAGTTTACTATTATGTTACAATCTCCTTTATCTCCCTATAGTTCTAACGGAATATGATATATTTTAGACGAATGAGCATATATGCCTATATTATTATACTTATTTTAACCGATATTTAAATAAATGTTAGAAATATAATTCTTTAGTAGGGAGAATGAGATGAAGAAATTAATTATACCAACTTTCTGTTTTGCAGTGTTGTCTACGGTTGCTTTCGAAGAAAAAATATCTGCAGCTCCACTACATGCGGAACAGGCGAATATAGGAGACGTCATGTTTGTACATGTAAGTTCCGGTTCGCTCAATATGAGAAAAAACGGGGCGGAGGATGCAAGCATAGTTGCAAAGCTGGCAAATGGCACACAGGTAACGGTGTATTCGGAGTCCAAAGGCTGGGCGAAGATCAAAGCCAATGGAAAAGAAGGATATGTCAGTACGAAGTATTTATCGGCAAAGAAGCCAGGGACTTTAACGAAAACAGCGGTAACGAATAAAACGACGACAAAATATGTGAATGTGAGCACAGGTTCACTGAATATGAGGAAAAGCGGGATAGATAGTGCCAGCATAGTCGCAAAGCTGACAAGAGGCACACAGGTAACGGTGTATTCGGAGTCCAAAGGCTGGGCGAAGATCAAAGCCAATGGAAAAGAAGGATATGTCAGTGCAAAGTATCTATCATCAACGAAACCAGGAACGGTGACCAAAGCTGAGGTAACGGCTAAAACGGCAACGAAATATGTGAATGTGAGCACGGGTTCACTGAATATGCGAAAAAGTGGAAAAGCTACCGCAAGCATAGTCGCCATCCTTTCAAAAGGGACGAAAGTGACGGTCTATTCGGAAGCTAATGGCTGGGCGAAAGTCAAAGCCAATGGAAAGGATGGATATGTCAGCGCCAAATATCTGTCTTCTTCAAAGCCAGGAACGGGATCAACGTCAGCCACACCTGAAAAAACGACAACGAAATATGTCACGGGTTCCCTCAATATGCGAAAAAGTGGAAAAGCTACCGCTAGCATAGTCGCCATCCTTTCAAAAGGAACGAAAGTGACGGTGTATTCGGAATCCAATGGCTGGGCGAAAGTCAAAGCCAATGGAAAGGACGGATATGTCAGCACCAAATATCTATCGACGGCAAAGCCAGGAGCGGGATCAACGACAGTAACGCCTGAAAAAACGACGACGAAATATGTAAACGTAAGCTCTGGAACGCTCAATATGAGAAAAAGCGGATCGGAAAGTGCGAACATAGTCGCAAAGCTTTCAAAAGGAACGAAAGTGACGGTCTATTCGGAATCAAATGGCTGGGCCAAAGTCAAAGCAAATGGAAAAGACGGCCATGTCAGTGCCAAATATCTATCGACAACAAAACCAGGAACGGGATCAACGGCAGTAACGCCTGAAAAAACGACGACGAAATATGTAAATGTCAGCTCTGGAACGCTCAATATGAGAAAAAGCGGGTCGGAAAGCGCGAGTATAGTCGCAAAGCTGTCAAAAGGAACGGAAGTGACGGTCTATTCGGAATCCAAAGGTTGGGCGAAGATCAAGGCCGATGGGATTGAAGGGTATGTCAGTGCTGACTTTCTTTCAACGACGAAACCTGAAATGGACTCCAAACCATCCATACCTGAAAAAACGACAACGAAATATGTAAATGTCAGCTCGGGTTCCCTGAATATGCGGAATAAGCCGTCAGAAAGTGCTTCCGTCATTGTGAAATTGGCAAGGGGAGTAGAGGTAGAAGTCATCTCGGAATCAAATGGCTGGTCAAAAGTTAAAGCGTATGGCGGAGAAGGTTATGTCAATTCGCAATATCTATCAGCAACGAAGCCTAGTTCTTTACCGGAGCAGAATCCGGACGGAGAAGAAAACACGTTAGTTAAATATGTAAATGTGAATGATGGCTCCAGTCTGAATATGCGGTCACAAGCATCAGCTTCCGCTTCTATTATAACCAAGCTTGTAAACAATACGGCCGTGACGGTGTATTCAGAATCCAATGGCTGGTCAAGAGTTACGGCCAATGGAAAAACGGGATATGTCAGTACGCAATATTTAACGGTCAAAGCACCGGAAGGTCCAGGAAGTTCGAATGGATCGATAATCAGAATCGATAAAGAATATGATCTTACGATGGAAAAGATGGTTGAAATTCAAATGGCCGTAAATGGCCAAACGGATAAAAATTATAAAACCTACATACGCGAAGATGGATTAACTTTAATCAATTCTACAAAAGGTACGGTTAAAGGAACCGGCTGGCGTGTCAGGGGCGGAGCTGGCTCTAATTATTGGGTAGTCGGCCCTGTCAGCAATAATCAATCATTGAATATTAAATCAAAAGTAAAGGGCTCCGACGGATACTATTGGTATGAGGTGGACTATAACAAGACATGGGTAAATGCCAGTCCGGAAGATATAGAATATAATCTTAACCCCAATAATTTTGTGGATGATCCAATCAAATCATTCCAATTCGTCAAGCTCTCTCAAGTCACCAACATGGACGTTTCTGAAGTGAATAATAGAATCCTTTCAGGAAAAGGGATTCTGCAAGGACAAGCTGCAACCTTCACTGCGGCAGGGGAGAAATATGGGGTCAATGAAATCTACCTGATTTCACATGCTTTGCTGGAGACCGGTAATGGCACATCACCGTTGGCGACTGGCGTAAAGGTTAACGGGAAAACGGTCTATAATATGTATGGAGTGGGAGCCTTTGACGGAACGGCGCTAAGCAGCGGCGCTCAATACGCCTATAATGCTGGCTGGTTCACTCCGGAGGCGGCCATCATAGGCGGGGCCGAATTCATCGCCAAAGGATATATCTCTGCTGGACAGGACACGCTTTACAAAATGAGATGGAATCCTACAGCTGCAGAGAAATATGGATATGCTTCACACCAGTATGCGACTGATATTGGCTGGGCAACAAAACAAGTGAAACAGATTTATAATTTGTATAGTTTACTAGATTCCTATAAATTGACCATTGAAGTTCCTAAGTATAAATAATAATGGTAAAAAAACACATGAGTCCGACTCATGTGTTTTTTTTTGCTATTTGGTTTTATCCTTTTCCAGAATACCCCTAACGACATCCTCGATCGTTACCACTCCCAATGCCTTTTCCAAGGCAAGCTCCGCAACTGAAAAGATGGGCTCTATTGTGTTTTGTATATTTCTTCCAACAGTGCATGCTGGATTAGGATTTTCATGGATTCCAAATAATTCTTTATCCGAGGCAACGTTGACAGCCTGATAAACATCAAGCAAAGTGATATCCGACAATTCCTTGGCCAAAGTTGCTCCGGCGATACCCGGACGAACGTTCACTAAACCTGCATTCTTTAGCATGCCGGTGATTTTTCTGATTAAGGCTGGGTTGGTGTTTACACTTTTTGCAATAAAATCAGAAGTGTTAACGCCTTCTTTGTTTATTTCTAAAAGAGATAATATATGGATTCCTACGGAAAAGCGGGTACTGATGGACATCTCTTTTTTCTCTCCTTTAAAATCTCTATTCTTATATAGTATAAATTATTTAACATGTAATTCAAGTGGTTACAAGTTATAATGGCCTGCAAGAATAATATTTATCCATTAACCGTATCCTTGTCAAGTAACGCCGTTTCTGCAAAGGCAAAAATAAAAAGTATGTGTAATTGACAAACCAGCATGGTGAAACTTATATTATAACGTGTAAATGAATCAGTTACAGGTGAAAGCAACAGGAGGGGGGAACCGAAATCGGCCGCTATGGCTGAGAAGAAATATCGACACAACTACAAGTGATGGAGGTATATGATGGCTAATAAAAAAAAGGGTAATCAAAAACAATCTTCTGCATTCACGTTTTGGATGATAGGGTTAATTGCTGTAATCATTATTGGCTTTATATTTTTGGCAAATGGGAAGGACGAAGATACAGCCGTTAAAGAAATCGATTATAAATCACAGCCTTATTTGGGTGAAAAATCAGCACCTGTCCAAATAGTTGAATTTGGTGACTATAAATGTCCAGTATGTAAGACATTCGAGGAGCAATTCTTTCCTTCCATACAAAGCGAATTGATTGATACAGGAAAAGCGCAATTTTATTTCATGAATTATTCGTTCATTAACGTCGATTCAACCAGATCCGCTAAATTTGCGGAAAGTGTTTATAAGGAATTAGGAAATGATACCTTTTGGAAATTCCATGAGCTTCTGTACGATAAACAGCCAGAGGACCTGAAATATGAAAAGGAAGATGTGTTTACGGACAAATTCCTAGAAGAAACATTGAAAGAAATCGCAAATGCCAAAGATGTGAAAAAAGTCGTTTCCGCTTTTAAAGCAGGCAATTCCGAGGACCAATGGAAAAAGGATATGGATTTGGCCGACGAATTGGGCGTTACCGGAACTCCTTCCTTATTTGTCAATGGCAAGAAGTTTGAAGGAAATACAATTGATGATTTAGAGAAAATGGTTGATGATGCAGCGAAGGAGAAATAGTGATGAACAAGCCACTATTATTTTCTTGGATCCTATCGATCATCGCCACTGCTGGAAGTCTCTACTTTAGTGAGATTCTCCATTATGTCCCCTGTACCTTTTGTTGGTATCAAAGGATCTTGATGTACCCGCTCATTATTTTATTGGGACGTGCCTTTTATGAGCAAGACCTGAAAGTTTACCGATACATCCTCCCATTATCGATTTTGGGCATGTTGGTGTCAGGATATCACTATAGTCTGCAAAAAATCCCAGCATTAAAGCAGTTCGAAATGTGTCAAAGCGGTGTTCCCTGCTCAGGTGAATATATAAATTGGCTAGGGTTCATCACGATCCCGTTTTTGGCCTTTATCGCGTTTACTCTCATCACTATCTGCATGGGACTGCTAATGAAAAAGAAAAACAGCTAATTTAAGCGCACCATTCTAAAAGGAATGGTGCTTTTTTATATATATCGACGAAAAATCAGGATATATCTCCGGAACCTGCAATATCTTGACGAAAAAATCGAATATTTCTCAGGAAATAGCAAAATATCGACGGAAAAACCAGGATTTATCTTTGAAATCTGCGATATCTCGACGAAAAACCAGAATATATCTTTGAAATCCGCGATATATCGACGAAAAACCAGAATATATCTTCGAAACCTGCAATATCTTTACGAAAAACCAGGATATATCTCCGGAAGCTGCGATATATCTCCGAAAAACTAAAATAGATCTCCGGAACCTGCGGATATATCGACGAAAAAACCAGGATATATTTTCGAAAATAGCAATATATCGACGAAAAACCAGGATATATTTTCGAAAATAGCAATATATCGACGAAAAACCGTGATATATCTCCGAAATCTGCGATATATCGACGAAAAACCAGGATATATCTCCGAAATCTACAATATATCGACGAAAAACCAGGATAGATCTCCGAAACCTGCAAAATATCGACGAAAAACCAGGATATATCTCCGAAACCTGCGATATTTCGACGAAAAACCGTGATAGATCTCCGAAATCTGCGATATATCGACGAAAAAACCAGGATATATCTCCGAAGCTGAATAGATCTCCGAATTCCTCTAAATAATAAAGTTGACAAAACGGCAACCTGTAACTTATATTATTGCATGTAAGTGATTGAGTTACAATTAAAGTTCCAAAACAATATATAGGAGGAATTTAAAATGAAAATCGGTATTATTGGTGCGAGCGGAAAAGCTGGAAGTCTGATTTTAAAGGAAGCATTGACTAGGGGACATGATGTTACGGCCATTGTCAGGGATGAAGCTAAAGTCCAAAATCAAGGAGCATCCGTACTGGAAAAAGACGTATTCGATCTGAAAGCTGAAGATATTAGTGGATTCGATGTGGTAGTGAATGCATTTGGCGCAGCTCCAGGGAAAGAACATCTGCATGTCGAGGCAGGAAAAATCTTGATTGAGGCCATGAAAGGGGCTCCTCAAACTAAACTGATCGTTGTTGGCGGAGCTGGAAGCCTTTTCGTTGACGAGGCAAAAACGATCCGCGTATTGGATACGCCTGAGTTCCCTAAAGAGTACTATGCAACAGCCTATAATCAATCCAAGAACCTTGGCGATCTACAAAATGCCACTGGCATCCAATGGACGTTCATCAGTCCTTCCGCTTTCTTTGATCCTCAAGGAAATAGAACAGGTAGGTATACATTGGGCAAAGACAACCTTCTTGTAAACTCAAAGGGTGAAAGCTATGTAAGTTATGCCGATTTTGCCCTTGCGGTACTTGATGAAATTGAAAACCCGCAGCACATCAACCAACGCTTTACCGTTGTTGCCGAAGCTGAATAATTTAGTGGACGTCGCTCCTTGTGGTGACGTCCATTTTTTTTACGTTGAAATGGATGAATTATGGCAGGCTGTTGATTCCAACAGATCCGAACTTGTTAAAAACGAATGAAATGATAAGTGGAACTAAATAATCAGGTCCTTGGACCTGTTAGTCATATAGTGAAAAAAAATAAGACCTTTTCCTGAAATATCGAGGAATGGCCTTATTTTTTTCAAGAAGAAAGCGGGATATTGCATGGAATGGTAGTTAAAATTATGGTTGTTTTTACAAAAGAAGGGTATTTTTATTGTTAATATATTTACAATAAACGAGTCTATGTTACTATAAAAAGGATGATTCAGAAAAAAATGGTGTTTTTTGTAGATTTATCTTAATGTGAAGGAGTTACAAAGTATGAAAAAAGTTAAAAAGGCGATTATTCCTGCAGCGGGATTGGGGACTAGATTTTTGCCCGCAACGAAGGCAATGCCTAAAGAAATGCTGCCAATAGTCGATAAACCAACTATTCAATATATTATAGAAGAAGCCGTGAAAGCGGGAATTGAAGATATAATCATCGTCACAGGAAAGAATAAGCGAGCGATAGAAGACCATTTTGATCATGCATATGAACTTGAGAATAACTTGAGTGAAAAAGGGAAATTCGATTTATTGGAGAAGGTGCGATACCCATCCAATTTAGCTAATATCCACTACATTAGGCAAAAAGAACCGAGAGGCCTCGGACATGCTGTTTGGTGTGCACGTAATTTTATTGGTGATGAGCCTTTTGCCGTCCTTTTAGGCGATGATATCGTGGAAAGCGATGTGCCCTCCATACGTCAATTAATCAACGAATATGATGCGACAGGTTCGTCGATCATTGGAGTGCAGCCGGTAAATGAGAACGAAACACATAGATACGGCATCATTGACCCGCTTACGCAAGAAGGCAGAAGATACGAAGTGAACCGTTTCGTCGAAAAACCAAAACAAGGAACGGCACCATCCAATTTAGCCATCATGGGAAGATACATCCTGACTCCGGAAATATTCGATTTCCTGGCCAAGCAGGAAACAGGAGCCGGCGGTGAAATCCAATTAACGGATGCCATCCAAAAACTGAATGAAATCCAAAAAGTCTTCGCTTACGATTTTGATGGAAAACGCTTTGATGTTGGTGTTGTTGATGGTTTTGTGAAAACGACCATTGAATTTGCCCTGCAACGTCCTGATCTAAGGGACGATATCATAAAAATAATGGAAAATATCCTCGACCTGCATAAGGCAGTGGACAAATAAACTTTTAATTTAATAGAGTAATCATTTTAAAAAATCTCCAACTATTGATCATTCATAGTTGTTATTTTGGGTTAATGAACGGCAAACATAATTTTGAATGGTGAATAAATCGATAAAAGGGGATGCCAATTCAGTGAATAAGAAGGTAATAAAAAGAAAAGCCGATTTCCTTAAACAGCCTATCGCCAATTTCTTATTAAAGGAAAATCATCAGCGTGTAAATAAATATGCAAAGTATTATGAGAAATTAAGCGTGCAAAAAAACACCATTCTATATGAGAGTCGTGATGGAAACAGTATGACTGACAGTCCATACGCGATGTTTAAATATATGCTGGAAAATCAGGACTATCAAGATTTCATGCACATTTGGTCCATCCAGGATTTCAATGTCCTTTCAGGTGTAATGGCGAAGTATAAGGATATGCCGAATGTTCAATTCGTTCAACGCAATTCAAAGGAATATTTAAAATGGCTGGCAACAAGTGAGTATTTAATCAATAACTCCACATTCCAGTCTTTCTTCATCCCTAAAAGCGAGCAAATTTACATCAATACCTGGCATGGAACGCCCCTTAAGAATATGGGCTTTGATATACCCGGTAACCCTTCGCATTCTCAAAACGTTGTCAGGAACTTCTTGAGTGCGGATTTCATCTTGAGCCCTAATGCCCATACTACTAATATGTTTACAAAAAGCTATAAACTGAATGGCTTGTATAAAGGTGAAATTATAGAAGAAGGATACCCGAGGATCGATTTGACGCTGAACACGAATCCGGGAGAGTATAAGGGTTATTTAAGGACTCTAGGTTTGAAAATCAGCGATGCCAAGGAAAGTATTTTATATGCCCCGACTTGGAAGGGGACGAATCTGGCCAAAGTGGATAACGATCTTTTGCAAATTATTGCAGATATGAATGATCTACAAAGTCAAGTCGGTGAACAATATAATATATTGATTAAGGTGCACCCTTATCTTTATAAAGAAGCCACTAAGCATTTGGAAATCAAGGATCGACTAATACCTGATCATGTGGATACAAATGAATTGCTTGCTGCAGTCGATTTACTTATCACGGACTATTCCAGCATCTTCTTTGATTACCTTGTTACCGATAAGCCAATTCTATTCTACACATGGGATACGGACGTTTATGCTGAGCAAAGGGGTCAATATCTCCAAAATGATGAACTCCCGGGGCCGATGCTTTTTAACTCAAAAGAATTGGCACTGGCCATTAAAGATATTAAAAATGTGAAATTGGGATATTCCGATAAATATAAAAAAATGCAGGAGAAATTCACGAACCATGAGGATGGAAAAGTAACAGAGAGAATAGTCAAAAATATTTTCAATAAATCTACGAAACAACTGAACACAATTACTGGCCTCGATTCCGCAAAGGAAAAAATATTGATTTATCCGGGCGGAATGAGGGATAACGGAATTACTTCCTCTTTCCTTAACTTAATGAATAATATTGATTATGAGAAATATGATGTCAGCTGTTTTACTGCCACTCCTCATTCTCATGAAGCCCTAAAGAATCTTGGCAAGGTGAATAAGAATGTGCGTTTTCTATTCAAACCTGGCTTGCCTGTGTATAAAATTTTGGAAGTCTACAAAGATAAATTCATCCATAACAGAGGGGAAAGAGGATTCTTAGGGAAGAAGCTTTACCCGGAAGATGCCTATATTAGAGAGCATGCACGTTTATTCGGAAAAACGAAGTTTGATTTTGTGATCGACTTTAGCGGTTATAGCCATTATTGGGCTAAATATCTGCTGGCGGCAGATGCAAAAAAGAAAGTTTGTTATATGCATAATGATTTGCTTTCCGAAAGTGAGAAAACTTTTAATGGAAAGAGACCTCACCGTATCAATCTAAGGGGACTGTTTTCCGTATACAATCGATTTGATAAGCTTGTAAGTGTTTCTGAGGGAACGATGGAATTAAACCGAAAGAATCTATTGGAGTATGCAGACTACGATAAGTTTGATTATGTAATGAATTCGATCAACCCGGATAAAATCCTTCAAATCGAGCCAGATGAATCTGAGGTTATCAAAAATGATGAAAAGGCATTGATCACAGAAAACTTCAAAGCAAGGGCGATATTAAGGGATGTTAAGGATAATCATGTTTGGAATGCGCTTCCGGGAATTTCGAATGCCACCCAATTTCCACTGGAAGTACGATTTGAAGGTGCTGAAATCGTGATTTCAAGAAAGGCCCATGCCGAACAGAACACTTTTTACAAATTCAGCCATAACAATCAAATCATTGGCTGGATTAGTGAAGAAGCTGTTGAGCTGTTGCCGGACAGCATCATTTATGAAAAAGAAGTGGATAAGATTGCAAGGTTAGTAAGACCTCGATCGAATTATATTTGGTCGTTGCCGTATAAGGTTGAAGGCACGTACAAAATCTCTGGCAGTCATGATTTTAAAGGGATCATTGTAAAAGTCGATAAGGAAGCAAAAACCCAGCATTCGATTTATAGCAGAATATCTGTAAAAGATAAAATGATAGGCTGGATAGATAATTCGGCTTTATCCATGCTTGAACATTGTACAATCAATGAAGACATGAGCTTAAATGACAAGCTGCAAATCATGATGAAAAGAAAGTATATAATATCCAGAAACTATAAAAACAATAAAAAATTCATTGATAAGATTGAAAATAGGACGTTGAAGGAAATAAACACGGGTAATCAGAAATACGGAAAAATAACCAATCCGGAGGACCATACAATCTGGACAAAGGCTTATCCGAACTACAAGGCCAAAAGAGTGAGCAGGGCAATCGATTTTGAAGGGCAAATCGTCAGAATCATAAAGTATAACAGAACCAACAAAGGCGGCTATTACCTTTTCGAAATCGATAATAAGAAAATCGGCTGGTTAAATACAAGAGCATTTGAAGTGATAGAGGAGCCAATCCTGTTAAAAGAACGGGAAGTGCGCGGCACTGCCGAAATTAACTTGGGCGATTATAATATTTGGGATAAGCCTTATGGGCTGCAAGATGCCATGGTCTTGGAAAATGGGCCAAGCTTCAATGGCCGGATCGTGGAATTCGATAAAGAAGCGGTTACCCAACTTGGTACTTATGCCCATATATCATTGGATGGGATATCTATAGGCTGGATTGATAAACAGGCGTTATGCGTGCAAGAGGTCCATGGATTGGAAGTGAATAATCAATTCGTTCCATATCCTGATAAAAATGATTTTAACTTTGTCAATATGGGAAGATTATCACCTGAAAAAGGTCAAGATAATTTGATTCGTGCTTTCGCAGGCTTTCATGAAAAACACAAAAATAGTAAACTGTATATTTTAGGACAAGGCCCTTTAAAGGAAGATTTGCAGGCAATCGTTGATGAGCTGGACTTAAATCATTCCATTCATCTTTTGGGCCAGCTAGAAAATCCATTTTCGTTCATGGAAAAATGTGACTGCTTCGTTCTTTCCTCACATTATGAAGGGCAGCCTATGGTTCTATTGGAGGCGATGACTTTAGGAATGAAAATCATGGCTACTGATATAGTGGCTAACCGAACCGTTTTGGAAAACGGCAAATATGGTTTACTTGTCGAAAATAGCATAGATGGACTGGAAAAGGGCCTATCTACCATGGTTAGTAAGGATAATCCTAAACTAGCGAAGTTTGATTACACCCAATATAATGGATTGGCCATGGAAACCTTCAACAAATGCTTATAAAATGAGGGAGGTTCTTATCATTAAACCTCCCACTAATGACATATATAGGTTGCGAGATTTGGCAATGATTCATTTAAGCTTAAAGTAAAAGGGGAAATTCTATATGATTTTGGTCGTTGGCGGTGCTGGATATATTGGAAGTCATCTTGTAAAAGAGTTAGTGAATACTGAAGAGGTTGTCATTCTGGATAATCTATCAACCGGTTTTCGTTCGCTGGTCGATTCGAAGGCCATCCTGGTGGAAGGAAATTTAGGGGACGAAGCGGTCTTGAATGATATTTTCCTTAAGTATCCCATTAAAGCCGTTATGCACTTTGCTGCAAATAGCTTGGTTGGGGAGTCTGTCCAAGATCCTTATAAATACTATGAAAATAATGTAGGTGCAACTCTTACATTGTTGAATACCATGCTCAAGCATGATGTTAAGAATTTCATTTTTTCATCAACGGCAGCTACATACGGGATACCGAATGTTGATATGATTGATGAGAATCAGCCAACCAATCCGATTAATCCATATGGCCGCTCGAAATTGATGGTAGAGCAGATCTTAGGAGACTTCGCAAAAGCATATGGACTTCATTATGTTGTCTTGCGTTACTTTAATGCGGCCGGAGCACATGCATCGGCAGAAATCGGTGAAAGCCATGACCCGGAAACACACTTGATTCCGATCATTTTACAGCATTTATTAGGGCAACGTGAGAAGATTTCCGTGTTTGGTACGGACTATGACACAGAAGATGGCACTTGCATCCGTGATTATATCCATGTAACGGATTTAGCCCAAGCTCATATAATCGCGCTTCAAGCCCTATTATCAGGGAAGAAGGATACGGCCACCTACAATCTTGGGAATGGAAAAGGATTTTCGGTTAAGGATGTAATCGACACTTGTGAAAAAGTCACGGGAGTGAAACCGACCATCGAGTATGCAGACCGTCGCCCTGGAGATCCCGCCCGCCTGGTTGCTTCGGCCAATAAGATATATGAAGAGCTTGGTTGGAAAGCATCGATAGATTTGGAAGAAATCATTGAAAGTGCGTGGAAATGGCATAAATCTCAAATGAATTAATGGTCCCTTGGGACTCGATAGTCGTTTTTCAGACTGCAGGAAAACTCTAAGAAATACGAGTTTGCCTGCAGTTTTTTTAGTTGAAAAACATTCCAGCTTATTTCAAAAATCCGCTCCCTTTCCGCCGGATTTCTGCCAAGCCTCATTAAAGCAAGCGTCTGTGGGATCTCGGCTAGCCAGTCATTGGCAGGAGTGTCGCAAATTTCTTCCATGCATAAGCGGGTCTTAAACATGATTCGGGATGAGACCAGCCTACTCAAAAGAATACTTTGGCTTAGGCCAACCGCCCTTCATCTGCCCTTCACACGCTTAAAGAGGGAATCTTCTGGCGGGAAATAAAATCAATGGCCATTTCACTGAGTATAGGACGAAAAAGGGATTTTGATGGAGATATAGAATTACTAAAGAGAAGCACCATTCATTTAATAGGAGATGTTAGATTTGAAGATGGTAAAGGTTTTTCATTACGATGCGTTCAGTAGTATACCGAATAAAGGAAATCCGGCAGGTGTCGTTTTAGATGCGGATGGACTGACGGAAAAGGAAATGCAGGATATAGCGCTGAAGGTGGGGTTTAATGAGACCTCTTTTCCCATGGAGTCCGATATTGCGGATCTTAGAATCCGTTATTTTACACCAGGACATGAAATGAATCTCTGCGGTCACGCGACAATGGCTACCATCCATGCGCTGAAGACAAGGGGATTGCTGGATAAGGATGAGCTGATGATTGAAACAGGAGCGGGTATATTGCCAATCAAGATCCATACGACCGCGGATCAAGAGGTATACATCACGATGAAGCAGGCCGCGCCACAGTTTGAAGCGTTTAGCGGAGATAAGGGTAGCTTGGCCAGTTCCCTCGGACTTGATATAGATGATCTTGAAAATGAATTACCTATCGTTTATGGAAGTACAGGTTTATGGACTTTACTGGTTCCGGTAAAGGAACGCGATTCATTCAAAAGGATGAAGGCGAACAATAAACTGTTTCCGCAATTATTAAAGGAAATGCCAAGAGCTTCAGTTCATCCCTTTTGCCTGGAAACGTATGATAGTGATGCCCATATGCATGCCCGGCATTTTTCCTCGCCATTTTCAGGTACGCTTGAAGACCCAGTAACAGGAACGGCTTCAGGTGTAATGGGCGCTTATTATGCAAAATACATAAAGGATGGTCTTGAAGATGAGGTGCATCTATTAATCGAACAGGGACATGAAATCGGGAAGGATGGCAGAGTCCGCGTTACGGCTGCCAAAAACCATGATACATACGATATTGAAATCACAGGGAATGCTATCTACGTTAAAGAATTTGAAGTGGAAGTCTAAAGATTCATGCAGAGGGGGATGGGCGGTTGGATGATAAGCATATAAAAACCCTGTGCTAAGACTTTTCGTGTCTTAGCACAGGGTTCTTGTTGAATCATTCTCCCATGCTCATTCCTTTTAAAACGACCGCAGTCAGAAACACGGTCACGCAAATGATTGAGGTGGATACGACAATCGCTATTGGTAAAGTCATTGTAAAGTCCTCCTTTAGATGATGGTCACGCCGCTAAGATCAACCTTAGCTCCATGTAAAAAGTTGTAAGTGAGTTTATCCATCGAAGCTCCAGTAAAGTCGATTTTCTTTAAATCGGACATCCGAAATTGAACATTGATGAGTGTGGCATCGCGGAATGATGCCTTTTTCAATGAAGAACCCTCGAAAATGGTTTGTTTGAATGTTTCTTTATCAAAAATAAGACCAGATAAATTACAGCCTTTAAAATGGGTTTTATTATAAATGCAGTTCTTGAAAGTAACTCCTTTTAAATTTGCGCTTTTAAATAGGGTACTGGTTAAATTGGCGTTTTCAAAGATGCAATTATTTAAGTTAGTGCTTTTAAATGTGCTGTTCGTCAGATCGGAATGGCTGAAATCAGAACGGCTTAAATCGCAGGAATTAAATTTTCCATCATGCACCGAAACCGAGCGGAAGTCGGAATCCAATAAGCGTTGTCTGGAATAGTCCATGCTTATCGCCTGCTCAAGCACATTGTATTGCAGATTGAGCGATTCCATGAGCTCTGATACTTCCCCAATCGAATCCACAGTCAGCTTATACGCTTCCTGCTCGCTCGTACCATTCCTTCTATGGTCATTGTATTTTTCCAGTAAGTTTTGCAGCAGTTCTTCTTCCAATTCATTTGCTGTTTTTGCACTTTTGTACGGAGCAAAAATGTTATGAACATGTGTATTCAATTTTTCAATCACATTTCATCTTCCTTTCTTACAAGAGGCGCTCAAGTATTCGCTTGGCCTGCTCCCAGTCATTTTTATTTTGGATATATGTGTCTTCCCCAATCGGGGTGATTTTGTAATATTTCCTTCTCCCGCCTTGTGTGGCATCTCCCCAATAAGAGATGATGCATCCGTCCTTTTCCAGTCGCTTTAAGCTGGAATACATCGTCGCTTCCTTAATTTCATATTGCTCATCCGAATCCATATATATCAGTTTGCTGATTTCATAACCATATTTATCGCCACTTTGCAGGAGTTTTAGAATCATTGTATCTACATGTCCTCGAAGCAAGTCAGAGGATAGTTGTCGTTGAACCAAATCCTCACCTCCTTTGGTATATCTTAAGGTATATTACTATGACAGTCAAGGTAATATATTTAAAATGAATCGCGCAGGTATAATGTCTACATTTAAGCGCCGCATGGAGATCATTCTTACTAATTAGCCAGATATGATATCCGCTTGGAAGGGATTTTTAATGCTTTATAGAAAAAGTAAGCAAGGGGGGAGGGATGTTGAATAATTCGTGGAATAAAGTGATTTATAAGGCTTGGTCGCCAATTTATGACAAAATCTTCAATTCTCATCTCTTTTTGGATGCCAGGAAAAGAATATTTGAAGAGATGCATTTCCAAGATCATGCAAAGGTTCTGTTTGTGGGCGTAGGTACTGGGGCCGATTTGGAGTTGCTCAAGAACCTTGACCTGGAGATAACGGCGATAGACCTGTCAGCCGATATGCTAAATAAAGCGATGGAGAAATTTGATAATACATCGATCAATTTTCTCGAGATGGATGCACAGCATATGGAATTCGATAATGAATCGTTTGACTATATAGTGGGAAGTTTGATTCTTTCCGTCGTACCTGATGCCGATGAATGCCTTCGGGAGATGATCAGGGTTTTAAAAGGCGAGGGGAAAATCATCCTATTCGATAAGTTTATTTCTAAAGATGAAGTGCTATCACTACCCAAAAAGCTTCTGCGGCCCATCATTAGATTTTTAGGAACGGATATTGGCTTGCGGTTTGAAGACTTGTTCAGTAGACATGATAAGAATATGAAAATTGAAGAGGATCGACCGATCATGCTGAATGGAATGTATAGGAAGATAATCATCAGTAAGCGGATTTGATGGATTGGTTAGGGAGTCTATGGAGAATTCGAAAGGACCGCTATCCCAATTGAATAGTAATGGAAATGATGCCATTCTGGAAGTCTTAATGGAATGGACGCCACATTATCCAAATTGGCTCAACTGAACATTCTTGGCAAAAGGTACGGTGTCGACATTATAGAAGAGATGGTCAAAGTAGCGATGAGAAAGAATAGGGGCATCTGGCTGAAACCAGTATAATTAAATGGCGGGTTACGATGGGAAGGGGTGATGGTATTGTCGGAGACGATTACAACCTATGAAGATCTATTGAATATGCTGGACTCGTTATTGCGTGAGCCAACTGCATTCTGGAATGATTTTTATGAAGACCGTGAAAAGGGGGGTCCCTTTTTCGAAAATTTCCCTGATGAGAATTTGGTTACATATTTTGATGGAGGGTCAATTGGGCCAGGAAAGGTTCTTGAGCTTGGGTGCGGACCTGGGAGAAATGCCGTTTACCTTGCTCAAAAGGGCTGTTCCGTTGATGCGGTGGATCTTTCGAAGGCAGGACTGGAATGGGGAAAAGAACGAGCGGCAGAAAAGAAAGTGCACGTGAACTTCATTCAAAGGAATATATTTGATTTGGATATTGAGGAAGGGCAGTATGACTTCGTGTATGATTCAGGTTGTTTTCACCATATTGCGCCACATCGAAGGATCAATTATTTAGAGATGGTGAAAAAGGCGCTAAGGCCTAAGGGATTGTATTCAATTACTTGTTTTGTCGAAGGCGGCACATTGGGTGGTGCAGAACTTTCAGATTGGGAGGTATACAGGCAAAGGAGCCTTAAAGGCGGATTAGGTTTTACTGAAGAAAAACTCAGAATGATTTTCAAGGAATTTGAAGTGATGGAAATACGTAAAATGAGGAGAATGAAACAATCGGATGAAACGTTTGGGGTGGAAGGTTTATGGACGGCCTTATTTATGAAAAAGTAAGGTGAAATGGCGGGATACGATGGTTTTAAACGGAGGATCTGGGAACAGGTCCTTTTTTGTTATGAAGAAAAGGGGGGATTTGTTAACAAAATATAAAAATGGTAAACTTTAATAATGAAATGCTTTTGGGTGAACGTAGATATACCAGAATAATAGATGTAGGTTCCTGCAAATTTTTTTTGAAAAACAGTGGTTGCATGGTTTCAAAAACAGCTGGGAAGGTATATGGAAAGAGGGGGCCATTGGGCATCAGGCCATGACAATCCATGTATTGAAGAAGTTATATTCAATGCTTTTCCTTAGCTGATGAAACGTTTAACTTTCAATGCCTGACATTGCTGATTTCTGTATGTAGTGCATTCGATTTATTGATTACTGAGACCAATTGGAATGCTATTTTATAAAAAATAGGTGGAGAAACTTATGCATAGAAATAAAGAATTATATTCCTTTTTATTGGACGTGGCAGCACAATTGACTGATGATTGGTACGCAACATTGAATAAAAGCGATAAAGCGGGTGTGTATAGCTCATCCGATCCCAAAGTGATTAAAAAACTTAAGCAGCAAAATAATGAATTCCATTTGCGTTTCTTTCAGGTCTTCGTTACGGAGGAGAGGGAATTCTTTAATCGGCTTGGTGATTGGATTGAAGATATCGGTCAGGATGAGCAGCATTTAAATACACCGATCTATTTTATATTGAGGGAGTTTTTTCGAACGCAAGATCAATACCTTGATTATATTGACAGGTTTGTGGAATTGCATGGTGACCAATATCCACAGGAAGAAATTAATTCCTGGTACCGGATAGTGGTGAAGGTGTTCAGTGAAGTGATGGAGAGGTTTACTGAAGCGAATCATCGATATGCCAATAAAATCATGAAAGCCCAACAGGCAACGATCGATGAATTGAGCACGCCCATCATTTCCCTTAAAGATAACATGGCGTTGCTTCCCTTGATAGGCAATATTGACACGACAAGGGGCATGACCTTGCTTGAAAACACCTTACAAAAGTGCGTTGAAAAAAATGTCACAAGGCTTTTCATTGACCTATCGGGCGTTCATACAATAGATGGTGCATCCGCCCACCAGCTGTCGCAATTGATTGAATCCTTACATTTGATCGGTATTGAAACAACCCTTTCAGGACTTCGGCCGGAAATAGCCGTGACTGCCGTTAAGCTTCAACTTCCTTTTGATAAAGTGACGATAAAGTCCACTCTTGCCCAGGCAATCAGTACGATCAAATAATACATACATATCCAGGGCATGGGATGCTCGCTATAAACTTCATCGAGAAGACCTCCATATGGGGGTCTTCTCGCATGTATAAGTGATGCTGCATTCAAAATAGGTATAGGGCCCATAAAGCAAAAGCCGGAACCTGTTGGATTATTCAATATTGGCAAAGACGGCTAGATCTACTTTATTGCCAACCACTAAAAGCATATCATTTTCATGGATATCCTGATCTGGTGAGGGGGCTATGATGATTTCTCCATTACTCACTATGGCAATGACGCTGATATTATATTTTGCCCGTAGATCAAGCTCCCTGAGGCTTTTTCCCTTCATGCTCATGGGCAGGATGATTTCCTCGATATTGTATTCTTTAGAGAGCTCTATATAGTTCAGCATGTTAGGGGACAGGAGCTGATTCGCGACCCGTTCCCCCATATCCCTCTCAGGATAGATAACCCAGTCGGCTCCGACTTTAGTGAGCACCTGACCGTGATTTTTATTAAGTGCTTTGGCAATGACTTTATCGACCCCAAGCTCTTTTAAAAGCAAGGTAGTTAAAATGCTCGATTGCATGTCATTTCCGATGGCTACGATGACACAATCGAAATTCCGGATTCCGATTGACCTCAAAGTCTCTTCTTCTGTCGTATCCGCCATGATCGCATGGGTAACGCTCAGTTCCGCATTCTCTACTCTTTCCTCGTTGACATCAACACCCAATACCTCTTGGCCAGCCGTATATAATCTATGGGCCACACTGGTTCCGAACCTGCCTAAACCGATCACGGCATATTGTCGTTTTCCCATCTATTACACTCCTTCATTTATGTTTAACCAATCATGATTTTCCCTTTTGGACGTCGGAACGGATCTGGTTTGCGCCTCATAGCGATGGCAAAGGCCAAAGTCAAAGGACCCACACGGCCTGCAAACATCGTGAAAATGATGAGCATCCGGCCAACCGGTGATAATTCGGGGGTCAACCCCATTGAAAGTCCCACGGTGGCGAATGCTGAAGTGGCTTCAAACAAAATCATCAAGAAATCAGTTCCGCTTTCAGTGATGGTCAGCAGAATGGAGATGATTGAAACCATGAATACGCCAATGAATGTAACGGATAATGCTTTAAAGATCGTTTCACTCACAATGCGATGACGGAATAATACCACATCACCCTTTCCTTTAATCTGTGACCAAACCGTTCCGACAAGCGTTGCTAATGTCGTAGTTTTAATTCCGCCGCCAGTCGATCCGGGCGAAGCCCCGACGAACATCAAGAAAATGATGAGCAGTAATGTAGGTTGAGTTAAATCAGGGATATTCAACGTATTGGAGCCTGCCGTCCTAGGTGTAACCGATTGAAATAATGAGGACAGCGTTTTACCCATGAAAGATAAAGGCTGCAATGTCTTGGCATTACCTAACTCGAATAAAAAGATTAAAATTGCGCCGACAATCGTAAGTGCCAAGCTAGTCGTCAGAACAACCTTCGTATGTATGGATAAACGATGGGTATCACGGTATTCGTATAGTTCATTCATCACGATAAAACCTATTCCGCCAAACGTGATGAGGAAGACGACCGTAAGGGTTACGAATGGATCCGATACATAAGGGGTCAAACTCTTGAATTCCCCCATTAAATCAAAGCCGGCATTATTGAAATTCGATATGGAATGAAAAACCCCGTAATAGATTGCCTTTCCGATTGGCATGTCAAAAGAAAAGCGAATCGATAGAATGAGGGCACCCATGCCCTCAATGATGGCCGTGAAAATTAAAAGCCGTTTCACTAATCTGACTACACCCGACATGGATAGATTATTTAAAGACTCTTGCAGAACTAGCCTGCCTTTTAAAGAAATCTTTTTGCCTACTAATAAAAAGAAAAACGTCGCAAATGTCATAAACCCTAAGCCGCCTATCTGAATCAGTGTTAAGATGAGCAACTCACCAAAAGTGGTGAAGGTCGATCCCGTATCCACTACGACAAGTCCTGTTACACAAGTAGCGGAGGTTGCGGTGAATAAAGCATCCAGAAAAGAAAGACCATTGCCATTTTCAGTGGAAATCGGCAGGGTTAATAAATAGGCCCCAATAAGTATCAGGATGGCAAAGCCGAGTACAAGTATTTTTGGCGGATCCAATAAATTTTTTGTCATTCTCAAATAAATCATCCCTACCTATAAAAAAATTGTGTAAAACTGTATGATGTTTTAATCATCAATCTGCTTTCAGAATCTTTTTAAAGGCATAATAAAAAGACCAGCGAAAACTTCGAACAGTTCTTTTGCCACAAAAAGCGTGAAAAAAACTCCCGAAATAGGCGGTCTTATGACCTCCTTCGCTTTAGCCGACGAAGTTAGCTGACGGGTAGGATGGCGAAAGAGCTGATCTCATCCCTTCTGCAAGGCAGAATTAACCCCAATTGATTGGGTCCTCCGTACTCAATTCCCTTGAGTTTAGGCCGAAATGCATTAAATTGATAAACGTATTCTACTCCCATCATTTAGCAGTTGTAAACCCCTAAATCGTAAAAAAATATTTCTTTAACAAGACTGAAAATTTACGTTTCATTTACATTTTAAAAACGTATTGACAAATATTAGTTAGCACATTATGATAGGTTCGATTAAACGATTATGATAACCGGCACCGATGTACTTTATTCAATACTTTCAAGCGGAACACGCTATTGCCAATCAAAATTTCTAATATATATATATTATGTTTCTTTTGTAAATGATAAAGGAAAAAGCATTGCATTCGTATTTAAAGATTCAAGACATTTTACTAAAAAGGCGGGCAATTATGGAGAAAACGTTCAATAGATATGTTATTAATGCTACAGGCAAGGGTGGCCAGACATATTTAACACAATGCCAGGATAAAGATGCACTAAGGAAATGGATAGCCGATCATGAGGATCAAATCATCATGGATGAGTTAAGGATAACGGATAAGAAAAAGAATCCGTTTTTAAAATTGTTTTCCCTAAGGTAAATCAACTAAAATCCCAACATCATTAGCGGTATTATTCAATTATGAAATCCCTGTGTACTATCCGGGAACGCTGAGCGAAAAATCCATATCTTGTTTTGCTTTTAAACTCATTTATTTAAAAATGAGTTTTTTTGCTATGAAAACCTCTTCCGTTGGAAATATAGAGCGGAGGCCAATTTATTCAGGTTTAAAGGCATGTTGATGGAACATGCCTTTGATGATTCGTTCATTGTATGAATGTACGCAATTGGCTGATGAAGTTCAAGATTTGAAAATGGATTTTCGCCATTTCTTCCGCCGTCTGCTCTTCACAATTTTCCAGCCACTCAGTAATCACCCCTAAAATCGCAGATGTCAGGAAGGCGTGCATATACATGCGGAATGCTTCATCTTTAGCTGCTGGATGCTGGCTGATCAAACGCTCCAACAGTACTTCACCGAATACTCGCTTTATTTTTTTTGCAAAAGAAGGATCGCCCTGATCACCAAGAATGGCCCTCAATGCGTGGGCATGTTCACTGATGAATTGAAAAATCTCTACGAAGGGCGGGTAAAGCTGCTGTTGATGAAGAGCCATAAAAGCCTCTTTCGGCAAAATGGCAGTAATGCGAGTTTGAAGTTCTTTTAACAATTCCTGCTGTAAGTGATCCATCAATTCATATTTATCTGTGTAATGCAAATAGAATGTGCCCCGATTAATGTTGGCGCGCTCTGCAATTTTCTTTACTGATACATGTGAGAACCCTTCTGCTTCTACGAGTGCAATGAAATGATAATGTATCTGCATTTTCGTCTTTTGTACCATATCCTCATGAATCGATGCCATGGAATGTCTCCTTCACTGAACATTTTTCCAAATGTGTTGATTGTATTAGACCAAATGCTGCCTTAGAATGATGATACACTCAACACCGTGTTAATTAAAGAGGGAGGATGTGTGTACATTGGAAAACGCGATTTCCATTGAAGGAATTGCCAAAGGTTTTCATCAGAAAAAGGTCATTCAGCCATTGAGCCTGAGTATTGAAAAAAACGGGATTTTTGGCTTGCTAGGTCCATCCGGATGCGGAAAGACGACCTTGATTAAAATGATTGTCGGATTGATTAAGCCCGATGCGGGTAAAGTCACGGTTCTGGATCATGAAGTGCCAAATCAAGCACTGTTAATGGATGTCGGCTATATGGCACAGTCCGATGCTTTATATACAGAACTGACCGGAGCTGAAAATCTCGAATTTTTTGCGAAGCTATACCGTTTTTCGAAAAAGGAACGAAGGGAACGCATTCAATATGCAGCTGAAATCGTACAGTTGACGAATGACTTGAATGTTCGGGTTGCGCATTATTCCGGGGGAATGAAACGCCGTCTGTCACTGGCGGCGGCACTCATCCAAAATCCGGCGATTCTCATTTTGGATGAACCGACAGTAGGAATAGACCCTTTGCTGAAACAATCGATTTGGCAGGAACTTGAGCGTTTAAGAAACGAAGATCATAAGACGATCATCATCACGACGCATGTGATGGATGAAGCGGAAAGATGCGATAAACTGGCGATGCTGCGTGAAGGTGAAATCATCGCGGCAGGAACCCCGGCAGCTTTAAAAACACAATTTGCCGCGGAAACGCTTGATGATGTTTTTTTAAGGATTGGAGGTGGCCTAAAGTGAGAATGGCCTCTCTAGTTACTCGAATTACCCAGCAGCTGCGCAGGGATCGAAGGACACTCGCTTTATTTTTCCTGGCTCCATTGCTCATTTTAACGCTCATGAATTTTATTTTCGATACAGAAGCAAGTGATTTGAAACTCGTTGTTACAGGCAGTGATGAAACCATGGTCAAAGCATTGAAACAAGCGGATTTTCAAGTAACGGCTGCTGAGGAATTTTCTCAGGAAAAAATGATTGAAAATGATACGGATGGCTGGCTGCAAGTTGAAAATGGCAAAATGAAACTGACACTATTGAACGACGAACCGTCCCGTGCAAAGGCTGTTCAAATGCAAATGCTGCATGCTTTGCAAGGAAATGAAAACAACACGCCTTCAATTGAGGAGCGATATGTATACGGGGATGCCGACACAAAGGGGTTTGATACTTTCAGTCCGATGCTTGTCAGCTTTTTCGTCTTCTTCTTTGTATTTTTAATAGCGGGAATCGCGCTTTTGAAAGAGCGTACAAGTGGTACGCTGGAACGGCTGCTTGCCACCCCGATTAAAAGATACGAAATCGTAGCGGGCTATGTGATCGGATATGGCTTATTTGCTCTCGTTCAAACCATAATTGTCGTCCTATATGCTGTCAATGTATTGGATATCGTCCTTGTTGGCTCCATTTGGCTCGTTTTACTGACGAATATATTGGTCGCGCTCGTTGCATTATCGCTCGGTACATTACTATCTAGTTTCGCGGCATCCGAATTCCAAATGGTACAATTCATACCGCTGGTCATCGTGCCGCAAGTCTTCTTTACAGGGATTTTCCCATTGGATGGCATGTCGGACTGGCTGCAAAAAATCGGCAAGATCATGCCTCTCTATTATGCATCGGATGCCATGAACGGCATTATGTACAAAGGCTTCACGTTCAATGAGGTATTACTGGACCTCCTCATTCTCCTTGCATTTGCAGCCGTTTTTATCACCATCAATATTATTAGTTTAAAAAAGTACCGGGCACTTTAAAATGAACCATCTAAAAAAAGCCGGATTCCTGGAACAAGGGGAACCGGCTTTTTTTGTTTTGCTGGACATACTTTTGAGTTGAAAAGGACTAGGTATTACCATGCCTATACCTTTTTGACCATGACCTTTTCATTGTTATAATCTGATTCGCCATTGAATGCAAAGCCGTATTTCTTATACAAATGAAGGGCGGCCTGATTATCTTCAACTATGCTTAAATAGATTTCAGGACAATCATATTCTTCTATTAATCTTTTTATTAAAGCCTCCAACAAGATATTCCCAAGCCCGAATCCCTGATGTTCAGCGTCAATGAAAAAGCGGTCTAACCACACTCTGCCATTTTCGCCTTCCCCAGGGAAAAAACCATACATCGCAAAACCAACCAAGGTATCATCCGAATAAAGCCCAACCGGTCTGTAATATTTACATTCCTTCGCGTCTTTTAAACATTGCTCAGTCGTTTCGATGTAAGCCTTTTGCTTTTCATTTATTTGCAATTTCAAAATATCCATTACATTTTCGTTCGAGACTTCTTGTATAGTGGTTTTCATCATTTATTTTCCTTCCTCATTTCGCACCTGGTTATCCGTTTTGTTATCATGATATATTAATACACTAAGGTATATGGTTACCATATAGTCAAGAGGAGAGATCGTGATGTCCGATGGAAATGTAGGCAAATATTTTACTACTGGCGAATTCGCCAAATTATGCAATGTAAAAAAACAAACGCTCATTCATTATGATGAGATTGGGCTTCTTACTCCTGATTTAAAAAACGAAAAGGGCTATCGGTATTACTCTTATCAACAATTCGAAGTTTTTTCGGTCATCACGCTTTTAAAAGAATTCAATATGCCTTTGAAAGAGATCAAATGGTTTCTTACCAACAGGTCACCTATGGAACTAATTGAGCTTTTCAAAGAAAAGACCATAGAATTAGAAAAAAAGATAAAGAACCTTCACAGAGTGCAGAAAATCATTGAAACGAAAATATACCTCACTGAAAAAGCGATTTGTATGGATGACTCTCAAATCACCTTGAAACTTCAGGAGGAAGAACAGCTCTTCCTTAGTGAATCCATCCTGAACTCTTCTGATGCCGAATTCTTAAAATCTACATCTGACTTCATTGATTTCTGTAATGAAAATGAATTTTACACAGGATTCCCTATCGGGGCCATGATTAGTAAAGAAAACATCATCGACGGGAATCATGATGACTATTCATTTTTGTACACGAAAGTCATGGGAAAAGCCCCCACGTTCTATTCAAAACCGAAGGGACTCTATGTTATTGCCTATCATAAAGGCAGTTATAAAAATATCTCCGAAACGTACGAAAGAATATTACAATTCATGGCGAGTGAAAACTTGAACCTCAAATCGTTTGCATACGAAGAATACATCTTGGATGAAGTCGCGGTAAAGGGGTATGAAAACTACCTGACGCAAATCATGGTTGAAGTGGAATGAGGCTTGGGAGAGAATCACATAGTTCGGTCGAGGACTAAAACATGCGAATGAATCATTCCAAGCAATCCATTAGCCTTGAAAAGCTGCATCTTGACGAATATACTGGCAGTTTTCTAAATGACAGGTTTATATTCTGCAGTTTGTTGACGGGTTCTTAAAGTTGTCCTAGGATAGAAGGACATGCAAAGATTGGTAAGAAATAGAAGGGGGAGCTATATGTCTCTAAAATCGGTCATGCTTTCCCTATTGCTGTCGCAAGCAGTGTTTTTGTGCGGTTTGCCTTTTTTCCTTCAGCTCCGATTATATTTGAATCCTTTAGTGATCATCGTTGTCTGGTTTTGTATACTTCTTTTCGTTTCGTTTGCAGTTCTTTTTTTTCGAGGTGAAACGGTCCGAATACCGCGCCTTTTGTGGCAGGCAATACTCTTTGGCTACAGTTTATCATTATTGGTTTTGCTGTTCTTTCGACCAGAAGGGCAGGTATATTCGTATAATTTGGTCCCCTTTTCTACGATTCTTTTATATTTATCGAACGATATGAACGGGCTTGTGTCATTTTATAACCTTAGCGCCAATGTGGGGCTGTTCATTCCATTCGGGCTGTATTTGTTGTCGAGGGAAGGGAAAGAACCCTCCGCAAAAAGGAAATTTCTTTATCCATTACTTTCGATTTCGGCCATCGAAATCTGTCAGTTTGTTTTTCGGCGCGGAAGCTTGGATGTCGATGACCTTATCTTGAATATGGTTGGTGTTTATCTGGGGTACGTTCTGTATCCATTGTTCACGAGAGTGGCAGTGTTCCGTCCTGGAAAAGTAAAGGGATGAGAGGCAGTACAAATATTTTAAAGGAAAGGATGTTTTTTCATGTATAGTACGTTAGAAGAATTATCGAGCCATCCGGTGTTTCATTATTTTGCAGCGATATCCGAAATCCCGAGAGGATCGGCTAATGAAAAAGCGATCAGTGACTATTTGGTTCACTTCGCTAAGGATAGGAACCTGGAGGTGATCCAGGATGAAGCGCTGAATGTGATTATCAAAAAGCCTGCCACAATGGGATATGAAAGTGCACCTACCGTCATTATCCAGGGGCATATGGATATGGTTTGCGAAAAGAACAAGGGCACGCTTCATGATTTCGAGAAAGATCCGCTTCAATTAAGGATTGTGGGAGACATGTTGTATGCGACGGACACAACATTGGGGGCGGATAATGGAGTGGCTGTTGCGTATGCTTTGGCATTATTGGATGCAAATGATATTCCGCATCCCTCTCTTGAAATAGTCATAACGACAGAAGAAGAAACGACAATGAACGGTGCACTTGCAGTGGATCCGGCTCACTTCAAGGGGAAAATGATGATCAATATCGATTCGGAGGAAGATGGAAAGCTGCTGGTCAGCTCTGCAGGAGGAATACGCGTGCGGCAGGTCCTGCCAATCGGATGGGAATCGGCTTCAATTGTTGATGCTGTATCTTATAACATCAGGATTAAAGGGCTGAAAGGCGGACACTCCGGTATGTCCATCCATAAGGAAAGAGGGAACTCCAATAAACTTTTGGGCAGAGTATTACATGAATTAACGGCAGATTTCCCTTGCTACATACAGCAAATGAACGGGGGGCTGAAAGGGAATGCCATTCCTCGTGAAGCAGAGGTGACTGTACTGATTCATGCAGAAGATGTTCAGAAGATAATGGAGAGACTTCAACAATGGGAGAATACTTTTAAAAATGAACTGCAATCTTCCGACCCTGAGGTATTGATCAGGTTTGAAAAAATCGAAACGGTTTCTTCAAATGTTTTTTCCAAAGAGACGTTGACTAAAGCCATTACTTCCTTACTGGTAATCCCGCATGGCGTTCAAGGAATGAGCATGGGAATAGAAGGATTAGTGGAAAGTTCGACGAATCTAGGGGTCGTTACAACAAATGAAGCGGAAATGATATTCGAAAGTGAAATCAGGAGTTCGCTCAAAAGCATCAAATATAATATGGTCACGCAAGCAAAGGCGATTGCCGACATGCTTGGGTGCGAGCTATTGGTTGACGCGGATTATCCCGAGTGGCCCTATAATCCTGATTCGAAACTCAAGAAATTATTTGAAGAGACATACAAAGAAAAATATCATGAAGATATTGAAATCATCGCTGTGCATGCAGGGATCGAGTGTGGGGTATTCATAGATAAGATACCAGGGTTGGATACTGTTTCAATCGGGCCGGATATGTTTTCCGTACATACACCTGAAGAACATTTAAGCATCCCGTCGACCATAAACAACTGGGAATACTTTGTTTACACATTAAAGAGAATGAAGGATTTATAAAGGACAGTTGAATTCAATAGATTTAGAGACATCCTATCGTTAATTGATAGGATGTCTTTTTTTTAGTTGATAAAGAATAGACCGTTGATTTCCTCTCCAGGCACTCGCTTTCCGCGGGCGGTCCGGGAGCCTCCTCGGCGTCGCCTGCGGGGTCTCCCCTGGACGCGCATTTCCCGCAGGAGTCTCGCGCCTTCCGTTCCAATCAACTTTGTTTAAAACATTAGATTGAAGTCTTTTTGTCTAAAAACGGGGTTCGGGATGGTCTCATTCCGACGATGATTAAGGCTGGGTCGTTGATTTCCTCTCCAGGCACTCGCTTTCCGCGGGGTCCGGGAGCCTCCTCGGCGCTTTTGCGTCTGTGGGGTCTCCCCTGGACTCGCATTTCCCGCAGGAGTCTCGTACCTTCCATTCCAATCAACAGAGACGTTTGTTTAATGAAAACCGTAGGCTAGTCTCTTCCGAACCAAGTTTTAGACCAGGTTATCCCTGATGTTTTTTTACTGTAACCCTCAATGGATTGAAGAAATTTGCGATACTCCTGCCGAATTACTGGCTAGCCGAGACCCCACAGGCGCTTGCTTTGATGAGGCTGGCAGACAGTCGGCGGAAAGGGAGCGGATTTTTGAAAATCAATCGGAACGTTAAATAAAAAACATGCAGGCTAAATACATTCTGAAAGAAACAGAGGTTTCTTTACAATCGTTATAAAATAATCTATTGTAAAGAAAACCTATCATTCAATCTAAAGTATTGTTCTAAATCATTATGTATAGAGGAAGGTATATGGAAATATGGATGTAAAGTATAGAATGGTCGTAGAACAAATGGAGAAAGAAATAGTAGAAGGAAAATATACATTAAATACTAAGTTACCTACTGAAGAAGAGTTGATGAAGAGGTTCGAGGTCAGCAGGAATACGATTAGAAAAGCGATCAATATATTGGTTGAGCAGGGCTATATCTATCAAGTGCAAGGAAGCGGCATATTCCTAAGGGAATTTACCAGACCGGGCTGCATTTCGATGAGGGATATGAGTGGCTTAACCAAAGTGTTTCCGAATGATGAAATGAAAAGTAAAGTGTTAAAGTTAGAACTGATAGAAGCTGATGAAAAATTGGCCAAACAAATGAAATGTCAGGTAAAAACCAAAATCTATAACCTCAAACGGGTTAGATACTTAAATGGTGCACCCATTGTAATAGAAGAGTCCTTTTTCAATAAAGACATCATCCCCATCTTAAATAAAGAAATCGCAAATGGTTCCATTTATGAATATATTGTCGAGGATTTGAAGTTGAATATCGGATTTGCAGATAAAATCATTTCGTGTGAAAAACTAAATGACGATGATGCCAAGCTTTTGGACTTGCAGCCAGGAGATCCGACCTTAATTGTTGAAAGTACGGTCTTTTTAAAAGCGGGAGCCGTTTTTGATTTATCAATCGAGAAATATAATTATACTACTGCCAAACTGTTAACATTGACTTAAAAAGGTGGTGTGAATTGGAGTTATCAATTCACACCACCTTTTTAAGTCCGCGGTTATGGTTCATTTTTCATTTTTTCCAACTATCCCATAAAACAAAATCTTCATGATATCTTCAGTCAAAGGCAGGATGCTTTGATAAACCTCTTCCCGTTGGATGTATTCATTCAACGCTTTTATATAAAATAAAATCGCTTCATTGGATAAATTCGGGTCGACATATCCTTGTTCCTTCCCTTGGTTAAACAGATCAATGAAGCGTGGCAGAGCCTTTTCTGTATATATTTTTTCCATATAATTGACTCCGGAAGTATATTCCCTCATTAAATATTGATAAAAATCTTCATGAATGTGTTTCGCAGTTTCATTCTTCGTGAACATCAGCTGCTTTATTTTTTCAGGGAAAGCAATGTTGCTTGTAAGTATTTGTTCAAATTCGTCCAAGGCCTTATTTGTATAATGAATAAAAACCTCATGAATCAAGTTATGTTTACTTTCGAAGTAATTATATATCGTTACTTGAGATACATTTGCTTTTTTTGCTATTTCTCCAATAGAAATCTTTTGGACACCGTACTCCATGAATAAAGCTAAGGCAGCCTCTAGTATATTCAGTTTTTTTTGTTCCCTGCGGCGTTGAAATCCGTCCATTTATTTCACCTCAACTTTAGTTTAATTAAAAATATGTAATAGAACAATAAAATAAGTTCATAAACTATTGTCAGGAATTATTATTTTATATATTATGAACTAAATCAATTAAAATATTTCATAATTCTTTCGTATCTAAACCAATGAGGAAGAGGTGGATGAGGAATGTCAGTGTTGAAAACAACGGATTTAACGAAAAAGTTTGGAAAGTTTACCGCTTTAAATGGGGTGAACATTGAAGTGAATAAAGGTGAGGTGTTTGGATTCATCGGTCCTAATGGTGCTGGAAAATCAACAACGATCCGTGTGTTGCTCGGGATTTTAAAAGCGACGGATGGGGAAGCGAAGATTTTTGGCATGGATGCATGGAAAGATGCCGTTGAAATTCACAAGCGGATCGCGTATGTTCCAGGAGATGTAAACCTATGGCCCAACTTAACAGGCGGGGAAGTCATTGACCTATTTGTTGAATTACGCGGGGCAAACAATAAAAGCAGACGTGAAGAACTTATGAAAAGATTCGATTTGGATCCTTCCAAGAAATGCGGGACATATTCAAAAGGGAACCGGCAAAAGGTTGCTTTGATTGCTGCTTTCTCATCTGATGCCGACCTTTATATATTGGATGAACCAACATCAGGTCTAGATCCATTGATGGAAAGGGTTTTCCAGGAATGTGTGATGGACGCGAAAAATGAAGGGAAAAGCATATTGCTTTCCAGTCATATTCTTTCTGAAGTGGAAAGATTATGCGATAAAGTGGGCATCATTCGGCAAGGGCAAATAATTGAAACGGGGACATTGGATGAGTTACGTCATTTAACGAGAACAAGCTTGCTTGTCGAAACGAAGCAGCCTATTCCTGCTTTAGGGAATGTAAACGGAGTTCGGGATATCGTGATGAAAGACCAAGCACTTTCATTCCAAGTGGATACGGATGAATTGGATAATGTCATGAAGTATTTAAGCCAGTTTGGGATTGTTAAATTGGAAAGCGCGCCGCCTACATTGGAGGATTTATTCATGCGCCATTATGAAGGTGTAAGGAAGACTTCTGATTCTGGGGCGGGAGGTGCGTTATAATGGCGAACCAGTCCTATCATAATACAGGAAGACTCTCCCGATTCATCGTACGGCAAGATCGGATTCGGATCCCTGTTTGGATAATTTCCTTATCCGTCCTTTCATGTATGGTTGCGATGGCTTTCACAGATCTGTACCCGACTGGGCTAGAAAGGCAAACCATTGCAGAAACGATGAAGAACCCTGCAATGACTGCGATGGTGGGGAAGGGTTACGGCCTGGATGACTATACAAACGGAGCGATGATGGCGCATCAAATGTTACTGTTAACCGCTATGGCCGTGGGGATAATGAGTATTTTACTTGTTACGCGCCATACACGCACAGATGAAGAGGATGGCCGTATTGAAATGATCCGTTCTTTGCCGGCTGGCCGGTTGGCCAATTTATATGCAACCATTTCCGTATCGTTTGGAACGAATGCATTAATCGCGATAATAATGGGTTTCGGTTTGTATGCTCTGGGAATTGAAAGCATGGATTTGGAAGGTTCCCTTATGTATGGAGCAGCTTTAGGGGCAACAGGTATTTTCTTCTCGGCGATAACGGCATTATTTGCCCAGCTTACGGAGAGTGCGCGAGGTACGATTGGTTATTCCATCACTGTATTGCTTCTCTCCTATCTTATTCGGGCGATTGGGGACGTTAGCAATGAAACCCTTTCCTGGTTTTCTCCATTGGGTTGGGTTCTAGGTTCAGAAGTATATGTGAAAAATTATTGGTGGCCCATCATCCTTACGATCGGTGCGGCAATCACTTTGGTTGCCCTATCTCTATATTTAAATGCCATCAGGGATTTGGAAGCTGGATTCATACCGGCTAAGCCAGGCAGGAAATATGCTTCATCGTTTTTAAAAAGTCCGCTTGGCCTTGCGCTAAGGCTTCAGCGTATAGGATTAATTGCGTGGGCAGCCGGGATGTTCGTTTTGGGAGCATCTTACGGTTCCGTTTTAGGTGATTTGGAATCCTTTTTTGCAAAAAATGAAATGATGGCCGAACTATTGACGCCTGTTGAAGGCTATTCGCTGACAGAACAATTTTTGACGATGTTGATGTCAGTCATCTCCATGATTTGCACCATTCCGCCTTTAATGGCGATGTTAAAGCTTAAAGGGGAAGAAAAAAAGAATCATACTGAACATTTACTGAGCCGCGCTGTATCACGTACAAGGCTTATGGGCAGCTATCTTATCATCTCCGTCATGGCCGGTTTTCTCATGATTACGCTTGCTGCAAT
Source organism: Peribacillus aracenensis (assembly GCF_025175645.1). NCBI lineage: Bacteria > Bacillati > Bacillota > Bacilli > Caryophanales > Bacillaceae > Peribacillus > Peribacillus aracenensis. Next base: position 79,161 of record NZ_JANZMJ010000005.1, on the reverse strand, counting down.
CGGTCTTTGGGCAGTCGGGAATTCGGTGATGGATGAAGGGATTGCTTTCGGGACTTTATATAGCGCAGCAATGGTCTACCTGCCTGCAATGTGGATCATGATTGGTCTCGGTGTGCTGTTTATTGGCTTTGCACCGAAATTATCTGGCTTGACTTGGCTTTACTTGACATACTCAATCTTAGTCGTTTATTTAGGGGGAATGCTACAATTTCCGGAATGGATGGGTAAACTAACACCATTTGGCCATATTCCGAAACTTCCTATTGAAGATATGGACTTCATGAAAGTATCCATACTTACCATCATGGCCATCGTATTATTGACTGTTGGCTTTATCGGATATAACAAGCGGGACATCCGGGGTTGACGATTCAACCATGATTCTATTAATCCTGCAAAAAGCCTGATTTCTCGATGTTTCAATGAGAATTCAGGCTTTTATTGGTTTTCAGCGATGGGGCAGCAATAATAGTACACCTAGCGCAATGATGATAAAGAATAGATAGCTTTCGAATTTCTTCGCAGGAATTCGCTTATTCATGAAGATTCCGAGACCTGTCGCCAGTAATATGGCTGGAATGGAATAAACGTAGAGAATTAATGAATCGGCTGTCCACAGTCCGCCTAGCGCATGCCCCGTCACGACAAGGATTCCGGATATAAGAAAATGGGCCTGCAATGTTCCGCGGAATCGATCCGGACTCCATCTTCTTAAAGTTCCATAGACGACGACCGGCACTCCATTAAAGTTATAGGCGCTGCCGAGGACTCCCGACGCGAAACCGAACGGCCATACCCAGCCCTTCGAGGTGAGTAACGGTTTATCCACAGCTTGGAAAAGCTTTTGCTTAAGAAGGGAGTATCCTCCATATGCCATCAAAAAAACACCGAGTGCAGAAGTAATGATCATCGAAGGTGCGTAATGGAGCAAAGCGAGGCCGGCTGGTATGCCGATGACCGTTGCAAGCGCGAGCCTGATTATTACCGAACGTTCGATATGACGCCATCCGCTAACGACGGTTAGTGAGGCAACGGTAAGACCTGCCAACCCAATCAGGGAAACCGAAGTATTAAGCGGAATGTGTAGTAAGGCAAGCAGAGGCATGCTGACTATCGCTTCACCGAACCCGAACATCGTCCGCATCAAGGCGCCGATAAAGACTGCACCAACCACCAATAAGATGCTGCTGATCGTCATCATGTAACCTCCTGAAACAAAAATTCACCTTTCTGTAATTATACCATACCAATCGGGTTTTGGTTTGGGGGAGCCTTGACTTGAAACGGGTTACTTCGGGCTTTTATAGCTATTTGTGACGTGTTTGATATGTGTTTTAATAGAGAGGTACACACTACTTATCTTTGTTTCTTAGGAGTCAGGAATGAGGCTTAAATAACGGGTGTATATTTTGAGATGTTGATTTATTTTGATGTGAGGGTTTTCTAACAGATTAATAGAGGTAACGAAGGATTGTTTGTTACTGGATTCAGGACAGGGCTAATCGGCAGTTACGAATCGGTTGCAATCAAAATCCAGGAACTTCAAGCGATCGGAATCGATAAGATCCTATTAACTTTTCGGAATGCACTACAAGAATTACCGGACTTTTATAAAAACGTAAACAATCGTTTGGAATCAGAGTTCATAAAGAAATAAATATGGACAAGGAATGTTGGGGGAATGGTAAACCACTGAAATAAGAAAGGCTGCCATATGGTAGTCTTTTTCATTTGAACTCTTTAAAAACAAGACTAGATTATCCTTAGTCAATGATCACCAGCTTTGCATGTAACATCTCTCCTGTCTTTGGGGATTTGTTTACCTCTTTTCCTCTATTGAAGTACTCCCTTATTTTTCTAGATAAAGAATCCGGGCCATAATGGGGAACAAAAATGATAAGCAATAATAGCGAAAAACTAAGAAAACTGGAATGTTGAACGCAAAAAACATATTAGGGCCATCCAGGGAATAAAATGAAGGGAATATTTTGAAGGAAAGGGGGGCAGTGCATGTGAAAATCCATGTGGTGAATAGGGGGGATTCTTTGTGGGGAATCTCCCAGCAATATGGTGTCAGTACCAACCGGATTGTTCGGGTCAATGGCCTTGAAAATCCAGATAAGCTGGTGATTGGCCTAGCACTTTTGATTCCTGAACCTTATCTTCAGTACAGGGTTCAGCAAGGGGATACTCTAAATGAAATCGCAAATCAGTTTGGAACTGCGGTACAGGAAATCATGCAATCGAATCGCATCACAAACCCTTCTGCTATCTATCCAGGGCAGAGACTAACCATTCCGGTTATTTATCATACCGTAAGGGAACGGGATACTCTTTATGATATAGCAAGACGTTATGGAACGACCGTTCAAGCCATTATGCAGATGAATCGGATTACAGATCCGTCCAATATTCATATCGGACGGATAATAAGGATTCCCCAAAAACCAAAGCCCATCATTGAGGTAAATGGTTTTACAAACGTTTACGGGCAAGCCGGGGCGGAGCAGGTACGTGATGTAGCCTACGATTTGACCTACGTAAGTCCATTTGGTTATAGAATGAGGAAAGATGGGAGCTTAGAAGTCATGGATGACACCCCGACGATACGGGCGGCACAGGCAACTGGCGTCATACCCATGATGTGCATAACGAATTTTTCCGCCACGGAAGCGGGAACACAGCTTGCGCATACGATACTTTCCGATTCAGGTTTAGTGGAAAAATTATTAACCACCGTCATAAAAACGATGAAAAATAAAGGATACCGTGGATTGAATATCGATTTTGAAAGTGTAGCACCAGAGGACCGTGATTTCTATAATCGCTTTCTCCAAAGAGCTGTGGATCGATTGCATCCTGAGGGCTACTTTGTATCATCCTCCCTTGCCCCAAAAACTAGCGCCAATCAAAAGGGATTATTAGTTGAGGCACATGATTATCCAGTTCACGGACGGCTGCTCGACTTCGTAGTGCTGATGACATATGAATGGGGTTACCGAAAAGGGCCGCCACAGGCAATCTCTCCCATTAATGAAATAAAGCGTGTCCTTGACTATGCCGTAACGGCTATACCAACAAATAAAATCTTCATAGGATTTCAAATTTATGCACGGGACTGGCTTATTCCTCATGAAGAGGGGCAGGAAGCAGAGACTTTCGACATGCAGGAAGCCATCAGGCGCGCCGTCCAATATAATGTAGAAATAAAATATGACGAGACAGCCCAATCACCTTATTATAGGTACAAAGATAATCAGGGACGCACACATGAAGTTTGGTTTGAGGACGCACGCAGTGCTAAAGCAAAATTCGACCTGGTGAAGATTTATAGGTCAAGGGGTCTCAGTTATTGGGTACTTGGTTATCCTTTTCCCCAGAATTGGGAACTGCTTGGGGATACATTTATTGTCCGGAAACGGTAGGATGTTTTTTTACAGCAAGGTGGATCACACATAATTAATATAGTGAGGGGTGGCTTTTTTTATAAAGCTGCCTATTTTAGTTATTTCGAAATGCACTACAAGAATTACCGGTTTTTTATAACAAAGATAAAAATAATTTGGAACCTGAGTCGATAAAGGGGTTTAATCAAGAGTGCCATATTGAAACTTATGAATGATAGAATCCAAAAGGCTGCCATATGGTGGTCTTTTTCATTTTAATGAGATAAAGAGAACTCTTTAAAAACAAGGGAATGATAATTCCCTAAAGGAAATGGGCTCCTCATTGTGGAATTAGGAAACTAGAATATTACTTATTGGAGGCACATTTAATGGAATTAACCATCATTAATACGTTTACAGATCAACCTTTTAAAGGAAACCCTGCTGCTGTCTGCCTTCTTACCGGGGAAAGTGACAGTGAGTGGATGCAGCGAATGGCTAAAGAGATTAATATGCCTGTCACTGCGTTCATTCACCTTCATAAAGCTGAATGGCAGTTGCGTTGGTTCACACCTTCCATTGAAATCCCGATTTGTGGACATGGGACGCTGGCAAGTTCTTTCTTTTTGTGGGGGAAAGGTTACGTGCCAAGAGATCGACCAATTGTCTATCAGACGAAAAGCGGGCTTCTCACTGCAAGGTTCGTTGATGGAATGGTTCAATTGGAGTTCCCGTCATTAATCGAGCAGGAGACTGCTGCCCCTGAATTACTGATAAAAGCTTTAGGGGTTGTGCCTGCGTATGTTGGAAAAAACAAATGGGATTATCTAGTCGAAGTTCAATCAGAGGAAATCGTAAGGAATATAAAGCCGGATATAGATTCCATTGCCCAATTGCCGATTCGGGGTGTCATTGTAACGAGTCAATCGGATAGCGGTGAATATGATTTCGTTTCACGTTTCTTTTCCCCTGCCCAAGGCCTTGACGAAGATCATGTAACGGGTTCGGCCCATTGTTGCCTGGGAACATATTGGAAAAGAAAGCTGGACAAAAGTATTTTCATGGCCTATCAGGCATCGGAAAGAGGAGGACGATTGAAGGTTGAAGTAAAGGCAGACACAGTTAAACTTTCCGGCCATGCCGTGACAATATTCGAAGGGAGCTTAAACATTTAATGCAGGGGGAGGCATGAAAAAACTAGCGATCCCTTCAACTGCAAACCCTCAATGGATTGAAGAAATTTGAGACACTCCTGCCGAATAACCGGCTAGCCTTTGCGCATGCGCGGGGCCTCCCCTGGACGCGTTTTTCCCGCAGGAGTCTCGTACCTTCCATTCCAATCACCTTTGTTTTAAGACTTAGTTGGAATCTCTTTTGGCTACAATTCGGCGCTCCTTCTTAATTAGTGTACAAGAATCGAAATGGCACTATACACTAATAACAAAGCCATGACAACATTAAACTGACTTCTATACTTTGATAAAAACGTTTGGAAAACCGAACCGAACATACTCCAACAGAACGTACTCATAAAACCGACAAAAGCTAGAAATAATGAAAAGAATAGTAAGCTGAAATTTGAAGAGTGGTAAGGCAGGATGAAGGTCGATATGGCCGTGATGCCATAAAGAATGCCTTTTGGATTTATGAATTGCAAAAGCATGCCCGCTAAAAAACTGTTGTTCTTGTCATCATTATCGTCCTTAACTTTATTTGAACTTGAAATGATTTTTATGGCCAGATATAGCATATAGATTGCACCTAGGATAGTCATGATAAATTCAATTTTCGGGATGGAATTTTCAAGCAAAACATTAAAATAACTGCACAATAACATAATTACAAAAAAACCGGCACCTACCCCAAAACAAAATTTAATCGTCTTGTTTAACCCGTACTTGTTTGCAAATAACATTGCCATGATGTTATTTGGACCTGGAGTGAAACTTGTAACGAAAACAAATAACAAAAAAGATAGTAAATGCATGGTTGACTCTCCTTTGTATGCTATAATGACCAAAAGTGACATTATAACGACTTCCTTTTTATTGTACAATGCCGACGTTATATTGTAAATGAGGAGCATTTTTATGGAAGAAATAAATTTTATTATTGCTAACAATTTAAAAGCCATCAGGGAAAGTAAGAAATTAAGTCTTGAAAAGGTTGCAGAATTAACTGGAGTAAGTAAAACGATGATTGGACAAATAGAAAGGGGAGGATCGAGCCCTACGATTACAACCATTTGGAAAATAGCCAATGGATTGAAGATTTCATTTTCTTCATTAATAAATAGCCCGCAGCCGGATACAAAAATCGTTTTAAAAAGTGAAATTCAAACTTTATCTGAAGATAACGGCAAATATCGAGTTTATCCCCACTTCCCCTTTGAAGATGAGAAGCGCTTTGAAGTATATTCAGTCGAGATAGAAAAAGGTGGATTCTTAAGTTCCGATTCGCATAGGGAAGGAACGGAAGAGTACATAACTGTTTTTGAAGGGGAACTGACTGTACGTGTAAATAACGAAGAATATACAGTAAGGAATGGTGATTCTATCAGATTCAAGGCTGACAGACCGCATGCCTACCATAATTCAGGGGAAACAATAACTCGATTAAGCATGATCTTATATTATCCAACCTAAAAAAAAGGGAGTACTGTAGTTCTGTTTATTATATCTTTGCAAAGTAAATATCCCCTATAGATTGACTGGTGGTATGGTCTGCCTGTTGGGGATACTGCTTCAACAAGTTAAAGGCCCAACGATTTGACTTGTTATCAAATTACTAGTAAACTGATGGTGCACCAAAGATGGGAGGTAAGCTTAACATGGATAGACGGGGATTTTCTGATGAGAACAAATTGAGTTTGCTGATTTGGCTGCGAATGGTTCGTTTTTATCAAAGAAGCAATCAGCTTTCGAATGAACACTTACAGCATTTCGGCGTCACTGCTGCACAATTCGATATGTTGGCACAAGTGCTTATCCATCAGCCTGTTTCACAAATCGAATTAGCGGAGCACCTAACGATAAGCCGTGGAGGCGTATCACATATGCTGACAAGGCTGGAAAAAGAGAACTTGATCGTCCGTAATCAACAATGGAAGGTTAAATATATTTCATTAACGGAAAAAGGGAAAGAGTTAATGGAAAAGGTCATGCCTATTCAATCCGATTTCCAAGCTTCATTATTCGATGTATTGGATGATGAAGAAAAGAAGCGCATGCATGAGATGATGATAAAGATTCATAGACATAGTTTACAGAGGGAAGTGCCTAATCCCAGCCAGGACGAATCCTAAGACTGGATCAGGCAGCCATAATGACTATCAGTTTACTAGTAACTTAAGGGAGGAATGGAGTAATGAAAAGTGAATATAATCTTAAACGAGATATTGTCGAAGTGAAAGATGTGAAGCTTCAAAGGTATAGTCCGATTCATACGGCCGGACCAGTCATAGAACCAGGAAACTGGGAAAAGAGTGATCCGTTCCTTTTAATGATGGAGGATAAATTTCAAAAGGGATCATTCGATATCCACCCGCACAGGGGAATCGAAACCGTTACATTCGTCATTGACGGAACGATCGAGCACTATGACAGCCATACCGGGGATGGAGGGATACTTGGACCTGGTGATGTCCAATGGATGACAGCAGGAAGCGGCGTTGTGCATAATGAGGTGCCTTCCGAAGGTGTGACTGCCCATTCCCTTCAACTTTGGGTCAACCTTCCCCGGAGTGAAAAGATGACGACACCAAGATACCAAAACTTAATGGCAAAGGATATGCCGGTAAGAAAAGAAAACGGAGCCCTGATCCGCGTCTTTTCCGGATCATCCAAGGATGTTATCTCGACAACGAAAAACCATGTTCCCGTGACGATGGTGGAGATGGTCCTGGAGCCTGGAGTATCGGTCACACAGAATTTACCAGGAAGCTACAACGGAATCATCTATTTAATAGAAGGAAGCGGAATCTTCGGTAACAACGAAGTGAGAGCCTCAAAGGGACAGGTCTTATGGCTGGGTGCTTGTAAAGAATCAGGGGAAAGTGAAGTTGATATAACGGCGACAGAACCTTTAAGACTTGTTTTATATGCAGGAGAACCTTTAATGGAACCTGTTGTTGCCCGCGGACCGTTTGTCATGAATACTGAAGAGGAAATCGATCAGGCATATCTTGAGTATCGGCAAGGCACTTTCTTGAAGCATTAAGATGGAAAAGGGCATCGTAACTGATGCTCTTTTTTTTGAATCCTCCCATAAGAATGTGAAGGTCGAATAAAGTACGGTGAAGGTCGTATAAAGTGCTGGAAAGGTCAAATACATTCTTCTCTCATGCGAGAAAAGAACGTATCCGGTATTAGCTCCGGTTTCCCAACTGGACTTTTTTAAAGAACAAACGGGAGGCTAACTAGACTTCTTCGACATTGTCTGCAGTCTGGGAGAGATTTAAATCTCTCCCTTTTTTGCTTTTCAGCAGTTAGGTATAAAGTCTAACTTTAGATTTAGTTAAAACTGATTCTATTTTACCATTAAATGATTTTATTGATATATCATCAATTAGCCACTAGGTATTTTAGGGTGATTATAATGATAATATTCTGTTAATATTCCGTGTAGTATTGTAAATTTGTTTTAATACTGGATTATTTTGTTGTAATATAGGAGATACACGGATCTTTAGAGGAAAAAAGTAGGGTGGATTTGTGTATGGATAAGTAAATATGTCGGGATTCATTTTTCGGAAAAGTGTGTAAATTCTATGGATAAGTTAGCAGAAAGTTATGTCAGTATATAACTTATGGGGGGATTAACTATAATGGGGAAAAAGAAAATCGTAAAAATTGCATCAGCTACCATAATGGCTGCGACAACGATCGTAGCGGTAGCGCCGGCACCTTCTGATGCTGCCACTAGCCTGAATAGTAAAATCAAAACGGCCAAGGCAGCCATCAAAAAACCATTCGATACCTATTTCTACACTTCTAAACTCGCTTCAGTGTCCACTGTTGAAAAACAAATCAAATCTGCAAAACAAGCAAAAAAAGACATCAACAATACCATAAAAAAATCAATGTTAAGCAAAAAAGAAAAAGATGCCAAATATAAAGAAATTGAAGCTTATGATAAGTACATCACTCGTTCCGAAGGATATGTAAAAGGATTTAAAGCGGCTGAGAAAGCAAAAGCTGCACATGGTAAATCGATTGGCGCCCTTACGAATGCAATCCTTGCCAAGAAATCAATTGATATCAGAACTCAATATGAGGCACTGGATAAAGCCGTGAAAAAGGCAGATAAAGATATTAAAGATACCGTTTACGGTGCGAAAATCGAAAAGCTCTTATACGATAAATTCACCAAATCGACCAAAACGGCTTTGAACGGTGACCTGAAAGTTCCGTACTACTATGAAAAAGCTGACTACTTGGTGAAGAAGGGTGATTTAAAGACCGCGGACAAGCGGATGCAAACCGTTTCTTCGCAGTTGAAAAAGGTCAGCAAAACATCCAAGCTCGGAAAAGCCATACACGCCTATGTTAAAGAAGTGAAAGGTAAGTATGATGAAGCGGTCTATGCTGAAAAGAAAAAGGAAGTGGCAAAACGGGTCAATGCCTATGTAGCTCTTGCCAATGGGGAACTTAAAACGAAAGAACAGATAAACGCGGCTAAAAAGGCGAAAGCAGCCATTAATTTAAATGGAATCAAGGAGTCGGACCGAAATGAATTCCTTTCGAAGATGGCATTGGCGGATAAGAAAGTTGCTGCAGCCGAAGAAGCCTTGAAAAATCCAGCGAAGGCGATCACCCTTTCCTTGATGCATACGAATGATACGCATGCCCACTTGGACAATGTGGCAAAAAGGGTGACGGCTGTCAAGGAAGTGCGCAAGAGTAAGCCGCAAGCTCTTTTGGTGGATGCTGGTGACGTATTCTCGGGAACTCTCTATTTCAATGAATTCAAAGGGCAAGCCGATCTTCGCTTCATGAATTTAATGAAATATGACGTCATGACGTTCGGGAATCATGAGTTTGATTTGGGATCAAGCGCCGAAGGGCATCAAGCTTTGGCTGACTTCATTAAAGGGGCAAAGTTCCCATTTGTCAGCTCGAATGTGGACTTCTCCAAAGATGATAAGTTCAAGGGGCTATTCTCGGACTTGATTTCAAGTAAGCCAGAGCAAGGGAAGATATACAATGGAATCGTAAAACAGGTGGATGGCCAAAAGGTAGGGTTCTTCGGGCTTACAACTGAAGAGACGAAAGATATTTCAAGTCCTGGAAGTATAGAATTCGAAAACTATCTTGAAGAAGCCGAAAAAGCGGTCAAGGCGTTCGAAGGCATGGGAGTCAATAAGATAGTTGCCGTGTCCCATATCGGCTACGATGACAATGCGGCTTATGACAATGATTTAACATTGGCTGCCAAGGTCAAGGGCATCGACGTGATCGTGGGCGGACATAGCCATACGCAGTTAGACGCCCCCGTTGTTGTGGACAAAGATGATAAAGGGAAAACGAAAGAGCCGACTGTCATCGTTCAAGGATATCAGTATAGCGACTATTTAGGAACGATCGATGTGAATTTCGATAAGGATGGCAAGATTGTCGGACAAGCCGGTAAGCTGATTAAGCTTTCTGAAAAACAGGATGATGCCGAAGCGGCAAAATTGCTCGAAACTTACTCCTCGAAGATTAAGGAGCTGAAGGAAACGAAGACTGGTGCAACAGCTGTGAAAGCCTTGGAATCGCCGCGTGATGCAGGGGATGAAACGAAGCCGAGTGTTCGTAAAAATGAAACGGAACTGGGCAATTTAATTACGGATGGAATGCTAAGTAAAGCGAAAGAATTCAATAAGGATACGGTCATAGCCTTCCAAAATGGCGGTGGCATCCGCGCTGGCATCGATCAAGGCGATATCACTTTAGGCGAAATCCTGACCGTTTTACCGTTTGGGAATACGTTAGCGACGATGAAGCTTACGGGAGCAGAAATCAATGAAGCATTAGAGCATAGTGTAAGCCTCGCTCCTAAGGAAAATGGCGGCTTCCTGCATGTTTCCGGAATGAAATTCAGTTACGACAGTTCGAAGGAAGCAGGCAATCGTGTCACAAAGGTTGAAGTCCTTGGACAAGATGGAACATATTCCGAATTGGATGCAGCGAAGGAATACGTCGTGGCGACCAATGCTTTTACAGCCAAGGGCGGAGATGGATTCACCGTTTTCAAGAAGGCTTATGAAGAAGGAAGGGTGACGGATATCGGCCTCGCTGATTGGGAGAATTTACGGGATTATGTAAGCGGGCTGAAAACTGTCGATCCAAGCATCGAAGGACGCATCAAAGATGTTGCCGGGAGCAATACAGACCCGACTGTCGTAATGGCCAAAGACTTTGGCGGAACGGCTGATGCCCCAAAAACGCATGAAGGTCATGTAGTTGTGGACATCACGGATATTGCTTCATTGGAAAATGCAGTGGTTAAAGGGAATCTTACATTAACAGGAACTCCTCCGGATAACTTTACTTTTTCACAGGTTACAGTCGAGGGTAATTTGGATTTATCGGGACTTAACGGTAAGACCGTGAGCATGAGCGGTGTCACGGTGAATGGCGAAACCATATTTTAAGCGGCATTCAAATGATTCCTGAGCCTGTGAAAAAAAGTTGGAGGGGTTGAGATTTTGAAGAAGAACGGGATAAGCAAGCTTTTCTTTGCCATGCTGATCGTGCTGTCAACGGTTTTGCCAAATGCAGCCGCTGCAAAAGCGGCAGGAACAATATCGGTAATGGAAGCGATAAATAATAACAGCGGAACGGCGACGGTGAAGGGATATATCGTCGGTACAGCAAAAAGCGGTACAAGCTATCAGCAAACATCGCCTTTTACTGAAAGTACGAACATAGGTATTGCGGATAGTCCGGATGAAAAAGATGTTAAGAAAATCATGCCTGTCCAGCTTCCAGCCGGAAATATCAGAACGGCATTGAATTTGGTCGAACATCCGGATTTACTTAAAGCTCAGGTGACGATAACGGGGAAGCTGGAAAAATATTTTTCAGTACCCGGCCTGAAATCAGCAACGGATTACACAATCATCACTGATGGAGGAACAACTCCTGAACAGCCTGATGTGAAGGTTCTTGACTCCATTGCCGAGGCGCGCACGAATACTGAAGATGTAGTTCAGGTCGATGGAGTGGTCACCACCGGACTTGGTTATTGGGGAGGGAAAGGCTTTTACATCCAAGATGAAACGGCCGGGCTATATGTTTATGGTTCTTCGTGGCCTGCAGATGTAAAGCAAGGAGATAAGGTTACTTTAATCGGAAAAGTATCCGCTTATAATAAGGAATTGCAAATCCAACCAACCGCCCTTAAAGTGGTTTCTTCCGGGAATGAACTTCCTGAAATCCAAAAAATTGATGCATCTGGCGTCAATGAGGAAACACAAGGTGAGCTGGTCACCATTGAAAAAGCGACCATTACAGAATTGGCGGCATCGGGAACATCCGGAACATTCGAATTCAAGGCGGAAGATACTGAAGGGAAATCTGTTATCGTTCGCCATGATAACCGGACCGGTTCGACTTATGAAGATTTCGTGAGGAACTTTAAAGTGGGGGATGTCATTTCCGTAACCGGGATCGGGTCGAGGTTCAATGACACGTACCAGTTGAAGCCGCGTGGCATCGAAGATTATGAATTGGTGAACAAACCAGCCGTTTACACGGATATTTTCCCTGGTATGGTTAGTGAAAATACAAAAGTATCACTTGAATCTGGCTGGGAAGAAGCGAAAATCCATTATACGCTTGATGGATCCGCACCGACGTCTTCAAGTGCTTTGTACACAGAACCGATCATTTTAACGAAAGATACTGTCATCAAGGCAATCGCTGTCAACGATAAGACATCGGAAGTTTTCACTTTTACCTATACGGTTACCAAAACCAATGAGGTGAAGATCCGTGACATTCAGGGGATGAATCATTTTTCTCCATATGAAAATCAACTCGTCTCAGGTGTGGAAGGTGTCGTCACTTATGTAAAGGATGCGAATAATTTTTATATGCAAGATCCCAACCCGGATAAGGACTTAACGACTTCCGAGGGAATACTTGTGTACAACAAAGCACATGGTCTGAAAGCGGGAGATCATGTCAAAGTGGCAGGTAAAGTCGCCGAGTGGTATATCGAAGGATACGCTGAAATGAAAACGACGGATCTGCCGACAACTGAATTGACCAATACGACGATTGAAAAGCTTGGCACTGCAGCGATGCCAGAACCGATCATCATTGGGAAAGATGTCATTCCGCCGTCCGAGAACATCGATGATGATAGATTGACAGATTTTAATCCGAGCGAAGACGGCATCGATTTCTACGAGAGTCTGGAAGGAATGCTCGTCCAAGTATATAACCCGAAAGTGGTCGCTCCTCAAGACTATGGTGAATTGGTCGTGATTCCAGGGAATATGGAAACGACGACTGCAGTTGGGGGCGTCAAAATAACGGAAACGGATTTCAATCCTGAAAGAATTACCCTGGATATAAATGATGAATCATTTGCAGCGAAAACGGGTGATTTCTTTGATGGCTCGGTCACGGGTGTCATCAGCTATGGATATAGCAACTATAGGGTAGTGACGGATAAAGCCCAGCTGCCTGCGTTAAAGGATGGCGGTACGGCACGGGAAGTGACATCCTTAGAGAAGGATGCTGATAAGCTAACGATCGCTTCCTATAATATCGAGAATTTTTCCACTCAAACAGCTAACTCTAAAGTCGAAACGATCGCAACATCCATCATTACCAACCTTAAACAACCCGATATCATCGGCGTAACGGAAATGCAAGATAATGATGGGGCAACGGATAGCGGGACAACGGATTCTGCTCAAAGTGCCAAGAAGTTAACCGATAAAATAAAAGAGCTGGGCGGACCGCAATATCAATACATCGATATTGCTCCAGAAGATAAACATGATGGCGGGGCACCCGGCGGGAATATCCGTGTAGGCTTTTTATATAATGCCGACCGTGTCAAATTGACTGAAGGAACGAAAGGAACGGCAACACAGTCCGTTGCCTTTAAAGATGGAAAACTTACCTTGAACCCTGGTCGAATCGAGCCTGCCAATCCCGCCTTCACTTCAAGCAGGAAGCCTTTAGCCGCTCAATTCGAATTTAAAGGCGAAAGCGTAGTGGTGGTCGCCAATCATTTTAATTCCAAGGGCGGTGACCAGCCTTTATTCGGCAAAAACCAGCCTCCTGTCCTATCAAGTGAAACGCAAAGGCTTCAAATTGCATCCATCGTCAATCGGTTTGTCAGTGATATCAAGTCACAGGATGCCAAAGCGAATGTCGTCTTGCTTGGAGACTTTAATGATTTTGAATTTTCGGCACCGCTTAAAACATTAAAGGGCAATGATCTAACCAATATGATCGAGAAGGTCCCTTTTGAAAAACGTTATTCTTACACATATCAAGGCAATTCACAAGTACTGGACCATATCCTTGTATCGAATAATATGGCCTCGGCGACAAAAGTCGATATTGTCCATATTAACTCATCCTTCATGGAAGCTCATGGAAGGGCCAGCGATCATGATCCTGTACTGATCTCAACCTCTTTATCTGGATCAGGCGGAGTCGAAACTCCTGCTCCGGAAAAAACGTATAATGTAACAAACGTTAAAACAAAAAGACTTACGATTGCTTCACCTAGTGTTTTGATCAATCTTGACGACACATCCAACATCGAAGAAGGTATCTGGTTAAAAGGTTCATATGCTGTACTCAAAGGCCTTGGGCTGAAGAATGCTGCTGTGACGATAAAACCGGATAAGGAAGGTGCAATCATTGATTTTGGAGGCATGGCGGTGAAGGAAGTCATCATCGATAACGCCAATGTAAAAGAAATCAGGGGCGCTGAAAACGTACAGAAGTGGTCGGTAACAGAAGGTGTCGACACATCGAATATCAAGTTTGTCGATTCGAAGGGGGAAGCGATTGCTTCCCCTTTCGCCCCTAAAGAAAATCATGCACCAGTCGTAACGAAAAAACTGGAAAATCTTCAAGTGAAAGCCGGTTCAAAGGTTACCATCGATTTGAGTGAGCACTTCTCAGACCCAGATGGGGATGAACTTACCTTTTCATCCACAATCGGTACAGTCACAGGCCCGACATTAACCCTTCCTGCAGATGAAGCTGGAACATACCTTGTCGCAGTCAAGGCCGAGGACCAGCAATCGGAAGCGGTTGCCCGTTTTACGTTGACCGTATCGAAGGATATGCCGCTTGAAGCTTATTACGAAACGGCGGCTGGAAAAACGGGAACGGAATTGAAATCGGTTCTGCACTCGATCATTAAGGGTCACACGATGTTATCTTATGATCAAGTGTGGAATGCCCTTAAAGAAACGGATGAAGACCCGGTGAACAAACAGAATGTCATCTTGCTTTACTCCGGAAAATCCATCTCGAAGAACGCGAATGGGGGCAATGCCGGACAATGGAACCGTGAACATGTTTGGGCAAAGTCCCACGGTGACTTTGGGACAAGCAAAGGTCCCGGGACAGACCTTCATCACCTCCGTCCCGCTGATGTGACAGTGAATGGTAAACGGGGCCACCTTGATTTCGACGAGGGCGGTCAAACATATAGTGGATGTGAATGTAAGTTTGATTCAGATTCATGGGAGCCGCCAGATCATGTTAAAGGCGATATAGCAAGGATGTTATTTTACATGGCTGTCCGATATGAAGGAAACGGCGAGCAGGATCTTGAATTATCCGATACAGTCAATACGTATCCGAAGCCGCTTCATGGAAAGCTATCGACACTTTTGAAATGGAATGAACTCGATCCTGTCGACGATTTCGAAAGCCATCGCAATGATGTCATTTATGACTGGCAAAATAACCGCAATCCATTCATCGACCATCCTGAATGGGCATCCGAAATTTGGGGTGCCGCTAAATCCATCGATGAGAAAAAGGCGAGTTAAAAGCGGAGATAAAAGGGAAAGCAGCCTGGTGGCTGCTTTTTTTATGTTTAATTGTTGTAAGTAATTTTATTAATTATTGTAATATACTGAAAAATCAAACATTTATTCCGCTTTAAAAATTTAAAATATTTGTATGTATGCGTACTGATATGTGTTAATATGAGAAAATAAATGAAAGGGTTTACATTGTTAGATGAAATAAAACTATCTTAAAATAATAATAGTGAATTTAATTCTATTCCTTATTTTTCGTAAGAAATTCTTAATTGATTGAAGAACTAGACACAGCCAACTACGAAACAAAAACAAAGGACCGATGAGTGTTCTTTTATCGGAAAATTGCAGATGAATTAGTAGTTCGATTTAAATATTAGGTCAAAGTATACTTACTAATCACTAAGAGGAGAGATGCGTTAATGGAAATTTTAAAAGGAACGGCCTTATTATTATTGGTACTTGGTTTATTTTCATTATTCAGTTTTAAAGCCCCAAAAGGGATGAAAGCAATGGGTGCTCTTGCCAATGCAGCGGTTGCCGCTTTTCTAGTGGAAGCATTTCAGAGGTATGTCGGAGGGGATTTATTTAATATTAAATTCCTTGGTGAAGTAGGGGATGCGGCAGGAAGCATGGGAGGCGTTGCGGCGGCTTCACTTGTTGCATTAGCACTAGGGGTTTCTCCCGTATATGCTCTATTACTTGGTGTTTCATGTGCAGGTTTAGGTTTGTTGCCTGGATTTTTCGCAGGGTATCTTGTTGCTTTCCTTGTGAAAGTGATCGAGAAAAAAGTTCCTGCTGGATTGGATTTAATCGTTACAATCATCATTGCAGCACCGCTCGTTCGGTTTATTGGTGAGAATTTAACGCCTTTGGTCAATGCAACGCTTTTGAATATCGGTGGAATCATTAAGGAAACGGCAAACAGTAATCCAATCTTGATGGGAATCATTCTTGGAGGGGTCATAACGGTCGTCGCCACTGCACCATTAAGCTCGATGGCTTTGACAGCAATGCTTGGATTGACAGGACTTCCTATGGCAATTGGGGCACTTGCAGTATTCGGATCATCTTTCATGAACTTTGTTTTGTTCGATCGCTTGAAATTTGGAGACAAAAGTACTACAATTGCGGTTGCGATTGAACCATTGACACAAGCGGATATCATATCTGCCAATCCCATTCCGGTGTATTCCACCAATTTCATTGGCGGAGCGGCTGCTGGAGTGGTTGTGGCCATGTTTGGTTTAGTGAATAATGCAACAGGGACGGCAACACCGATCGCAGGGTTGGCAGTTATGTACGGTTTCAATGATCCAGTAAAAGTGACGATCACTGCTGGGATATGTGCAGTTGTTGGGGCAACGGTAGGTTTCCTTGGTTCGATCGTATTCAAGAATTATAAGATCAGGACCGTTTCGGAAATAAGGGTGAATGAAGAACAAAAAGCGGCATAATGAAGACGGTTAAACAAAACTTTTGCCAGAAAAGGGGCATTACACGATGAAATACAGATCTGCATTCGATATAATCGGTCCCGTCATGATTGGACCTTCAAGCTCACATACAGCAGGAGCTGCCAGAATTGGCAGAGTAGCAAGGACATTATTCGGAAAGCAACCGAAGAAAGCCATCATTTCTTTATATGGTTCTTTTGCAAAAACATACAGGGGACACGGTACGGATGTCGCTGTCGTAGGCGGGATATTGGATTTTGATACGGATGATGAACGAATCCCTGCCTCTTTAACGATTGCGGAAGAAGCCGGCATGGAAGTTACCTTTACAATCGAGGATACTGTGATGGATCATCCTAATACAGTCAAGATCAAACTGTTCGACGAAGATAAAGAATTGGAACTTGTTGGGATCTCGATTGGCGGCGGAACGATAGAAATAACGGAATTGAATACGTTCAAGCTTAAATTGTCGGGTGAAAACCCAGCTATTTTAGTCGTGCATAACGATGTGTTTGGAATCATATCTTCCGTTTCGACAGTATTGGCGAACCATGAAATTAACATTGGACATATGGAAGTTTCACGAAAAGAAAAAGGTCAGATGGCCCTCATGGTGATTGAAGTCGATCAGAAAATCAAGAGCGATATCATGAAGGAAATTGAAGGATTGGAAAACGTGTCGCAAGTCATAAGGATGGTTGAATGATAAACATTAAAAGTGTTGGCATAGATATGGAGGTAAAAACATGTTCCGAAATGTAGCAGAGTTGGTTGAACTTGCTGAAAGTAAAAAAGTAAAAATCGCGGAAATCATGATTTTACAAGAAATGGAATTCTCAGGCCTGTCGAGAGAACAGATCATTAAAAAGATGGACAGGAATTTGACAGTGATGGAACAAGCGGTGGAAAGAGGCCTGAAAGGTGTGCAATCCGTTACAGGCCTAACGGGCGGGGATGCCGTTCTTTTGCAAAATTATATCAAGTCGGGCAAGGCGCTCGCAGGCGATTTATTATTGGATGCGGTAAGTAAAGCTGTTGCGACGAACGAAGTGAATGCAGCAATGGGAATGATTTGTGCGACTCCGACTGCAGGTTCGGCAGGCGTTGTTCCCGGTACATTATTTGCCGTGAAAGAAAAATTAAACCCGACCCGAGCAGAGATGATTGAATTTCTTTTCACTTCCGCTGCCTTCGGTTTCGTGGTTGCAAACAATGCTTCCATTTCTGGAGCGGCTGGTGGCTGCCAAGCAGAAGTGGGCTCGGCAAGTGGAATGGCCGCTGCTGCGATAGTAGAACTGGCCGGCGGTACGCCAAGCCAAGCTGCAGAAGCGATGGCGATCACATTGAAAAATATGCTAGGACTGGTTTGTGATCCAGTGGCTGGATTGGTCGAAGTTCCTTGCGTGAAACGTAACGCAATGGGGGCATCCAACGCGATAACAGCAGCTGATATGGCGCTTGCAGGCATTACGAGCCGCATTCCATGTGACGAAGTGATCGATGCCATGTATAAAATAGGATTGACCATGCCGGTTGCACTTCGCGAAACGGCAGAGGGCGGCCTGGCTGCGACTCCTACTGGGCGCAGATTGGCAAAGGAAATTTTCGGTTCATATAAATAAACATTCAGTCCCATTAACAAACCTGTTGTTAATGGGACTTTTAATTTGTTTCAACATGGTCATTTTGCAAATGGAAAAAGGAAATTAGAGGAAGATGGAGGGATTTGGCGTTTCTGTACACGGAGATAGAAACAGCTGTTTAAAATTCTGAATTATCAGTGAATATGGAGCTGTAGCAACTTTGTGAGTTAGCACTAACCATGATAAGATGAGTACGAAATTTACTATGGGAAGGATTGATTCTTCATTAATTTTCTCGAATTAACGTACACGTCGGCAATGGAAAAAGCGATGTTTCAGGCTCATGGAATCGGCTATGCACTATATGCTCAAAAACTGGAGCAACGCATGATGGTTGAACAAGAACGGGAACAGGATTATCTACAAAGCAGGCGTATAACAGAGGAGATGAGAGCCAATCTCTTTTTGGGGAGTTAATTTCGGTCTACGATATCGATGACATAAACGATACAATCAGGAACAAGCGAAAGGGCAATCTAAAAGATTGCTCTTTTTGTTCTGCCCTAAAAGATAATTTTTCCATTTAAAAGAAGGAAACAACACATTTAAATAGAATGTACGTTCATGAAGAGGAGGAGGATCATGATGGAGAGAAGAGCATTACTGGTATCTGCATTACCGGGATATGAAGAGGAAATTGGGCGATGGTTATGGTGCTTAGAAGATGTTCGCCGTACTCTCATTTCGGGATTGACTGGAATCAGCCAAAACTCACTAGATACGAAAATCGATGAAAGGCAAACGATTGGCTCGCTGTTATATCACATAGCGTTGATAGAGGCGGATTGGTTATACGAAGAGGTTCTTGTTACGGAATGGGATTCGGAAATACGCGCATTGTTTCCATTTGGATGCCGTACTGAAGATGACTCCCTAAGCCACATTGCAGGACAAACATTGGAAGAACATATCTACCGCCTCAATAAGGTACGTGAAGTATTTCTTTCAAACTTTCGTACAATGGACCTAACGGATTGGCGTAAACCGAGGGTACTTGAACAATATGACGTCACACCTGAATGGGTCGTTTACCATTTGATTGAACATGAAGCACATCATAGGGGGCAGATTTTTCAATTGCTAAGGAAATTACGGAATGAATGACTCTTGCCGAATAACTGGCTTGCGAAGAGAAGCCTTGGCAGACAGTCGGCGGAATGGGGAAATCCAGTGAAACGTTTTGCAAAGAAAAAAACTGTAGGCAAACTCGCTTTTCTTCGAATTTGTCTACAGTTAATATGCCTGGACCGGTTTTATATCATTTAATGTATTTGGTGATTATGACCGAATTTCGCACGCAAGACGCTGCTGGCATACCCAATGAATCCTCCAACAATGGCAGGGATGATCCATCCTAGTCCTGCCTCATACATAGGAAGTATTGTGGTGAAGAAATCATTGATGAATGAAATGTGTACACCTGCTCCATTTAATCCATCGAATAAACTGACGATGAATGTTAAAAGTAAGCTGCCTTGATATACTTCAGGTCTACCTTTAAATAAAGGGTGAAGAAAAGTTAAGAAGATCAAAACAATGGCTAATGGATAAATGGCTGTCATTACCGGGACAGATATGGCAATTAACTGGGTTAGTCCAATATTGGCAATTATTGCACTGAATATGGATAAACTTATGGCAATTGTTTTGTAAGGCAGATTTGGAAATAGCTTATGGAAGTACGTCGAGCAAGATGTAATGAGTCCTACACTTGTCGTTATACAAGCTACTGTGATCATTAATCCTAATAATAGCCCGCCATATGCTCCAAAGTAATAATCCGAGACTTTTGCCAAAACAACGCCTCCATTATCCAAGTGTCCAAGTTTCTCGACGCTTGAAGCACCCATGTAAGAAAGAGCTGTGTAAATGGTAGCTAGGATAACAGCCGCAATCGCAGTTGCTTTTCCACAAACGATCATTATTTGTTTCTTTGTTTTAGCACCCTTTTCTTTAATGGCATTAATGATGATGATGCCAAAAACAAAAGATGCAAGAGTATCCATCGTTAAATATCCCTCTCTAAACCCATTGAAAAATGGTTGAACCATATAGTGCTCGGCAGGTGCTTGGAAATCTCCAATTGGATTAACGAAAGCGACAACTACCAGGATTCCAATGAATGTCAACTTGATGGGTGTCAAAACTTTCCCCACAATTTCGACAATTTTCGCGGGATTGAGCGAAAGAAGACACGAAACCGTGAAAAAGATGACGGTGAAAATAAGTAAAGGCAGTGGACCTGACTCTTCAGGTAAAAAAGGTTTTACACCGATCTCAAAAGAAACGTTTCCTGTTCTAGGCATTGCGAATAATGGACCAATGGCTAAATAAAGAACAGTTGTGAATACAATACCAAAGACTGGATGGACGCGGCTCGCTAATGATTGTAAGTCATCCTTTCCAGAAAAACCGAGTGCCAGCACACCAAGTAACGGTAATCCTACTCCTGTGGCCAAAAACCCTGCATTGGCTGACCAGATATTCGTACCTGCTGATTGACCAAGCATTGGCGGGAAAATTAAATTACCTGCCCCGAAGAAAAGGGCAAATAACATTAACCCAATCACTACTATAAATGAAAATGGTACCTTATTAGACAAAATAAACCCTCCGAAAAAACCAAAATTTGCTATTTTAGAAAATTATTAAATTTTCTAAAAATTATACACAGACTAATTTCAAGACCGTATCGTATTATATCTAAATTAAATTAATATTTCAATATATTTTTTGTTTTTTATTATTTCCCCTGATGATCAGTGGTCCGCCCTAACATTATTTTGAACATTTAAAGGCTGGTCATACTAATGAAATTCATTTTTGAACAAATGAATGGTAAAAGGAAATGAGGGAGCTGACATTCAAAAAATTCTTAGCTTTTTGTTGTTATTCAGTGCAGGTGCATGTAACAAGAAGTGGTCAAGGAAAACGTTGAAATGATAGGGAGGAGCCCTGTTAAAGAGGGAAAGGCGGTCAAATTGGGAGAGGCAGAAAAGTTATTTAAAGGCTATTATACTGCACGATATACCATTAAAGATCCGGCCAATCCTCCAACCTTTGATGAAATTGCAGAAAATATTAAAGGATATTTATCAGAAGATGAATATAATGCCCAAATTCTTAACCGTTTTTATTCAATGCCTGCCCTGGTAGCCAAAGAAATCAAGAAAAGCATCGAAGTGCAAAGTGTGAAGCTTGAAGAACAAAGTATAAATCAAGATGGCACAGTGGATTACACATACACAACGGTATTTAAGGTTTATGACGAGAATTCATCCAAGATTTATAAGAAAGAAGGAGAGCTCACGATAACCATCATCGATAATGAATTAAAAGTCACCCGTGATTGGAGCAGAGGGATAAAGATTGACGGTTTAGACGGCGGACTTTAGAATGGAAAAATTAAGGGGGTGTTTTATAATGGATTGTTCTTTGAAAAACGGAAACAAAGTAAAAAAGATGTTTTCTTACTAATTTTCTTATTAGGGCTTCCTATAATAAGTACGGTTAAGTTTATCACGGATTTGGATTTATCTTGGTTAACTGACATTGTGTTACTTGCAATCATTGTTCTATCGGCATTCATATATTTTGAAGGAAAAAGAAACAGGGAAAATGATAAATGAAATCCCAGATCTCGTGGAGTAAGGAGGTAGAAATGCTATTGATTTCCAGGTAGCTAGGGATACAAGTAATCAGGTTAGTTCAAGTACAAAGTTTAATTGGACTGTGTAGCTTCTTTAATTGCACATAATACGATCATACAACACTGGGTTATTATTTTGCGCCAGTGTTTGTCATGGTCCTCTCACCATTTGTACTTAAGGAGCTTTTACCAATTAAAAAAGCTGTTGTATCGGTGTAGCGATTAGGTAAATTATTGATTATGGGAAACGGCATTAGCGCCTCTGGTAAAGATGAGCTACTTGGGATCCTTTTCGGGTTAGTTGCACCTGCATTTTACGCAGTTAATGTTATTAAATAAATCTTTACAGGGAGCTGCTTTTACAGCTCTTTTTCTTATGGAGAGCTAAAGGGGCAGGTCAGTGTAACAAGAATGGGTGGCTTTACTTTTAATTGTGCCTTTTTTTTCACAACTATGGGACACGTTTTTTCCACGGATTGAACTCCTTTTGACTGATGGTTACTTGCTCATTCCAAGCAAGTTTTTTTATTTGTAATATAAAATAAAAGCTATGTGAATATAAGTTTTCACATAGCTTTTATTATTGTTTATGTGATTGAGCTAATTTCGCTACATTCGTTGCAGTACCGCCATCTGCACGTAAATCTTGTTTTTTAATCTGAAGCTTGGAATGCCCACCAAAAGGGAAATTTACAATTCCTTTAGCTTGATCCTTCTAATTAACTCTTCAAACCAATATATTGTGTGATCTGTTTTGGTCGAAAAATAGCCATCCAAAAATTCACGAATATTCTCGTTGCCTTTAGGTTCCGGCTCGAAATTCCCAAGGTGCTCCCAAAGTGCCTTGATGGACTTTACCTTTTTTTCTAATATATCTACTAGTTTATCCCGATCTACATACTTGATGTTGGCTAAACCAACAATCATATCCTTAATTTCATCCGCACTTTCAAATAATTTATAGATTTTCTTTGGTAGTTCTTCGCGACCCTTATCGGTAATCGCATATACTTGTTTATCAGGCCGATGTTCTTCTTTTATCACTTCAACTGGTTCGACTAAACCTTGTTTTACCAATGATTCAAAATGGTAGTATAGTTTACTTTCTGTTAACCCGCCTAGGCGATCCAACGGAATGGGTTCTGAAAGCTGCTTTTTTAATTTATAAGGATAATTTTTATCTTCCATCAGCTTGCTCAATATAAAAATTTGAATGGACATTTTCTACGCTCCTTTAAGAAGTATCATCTCCTTATTGTAGCAAAACTTAAGCTGTGATTTCAGCCGCTTTCTTTTCGACTTCTGTTTCAGAACCCTCTCCTGGCATCGGTTTTTGTATAAACGCGACAATCGCCATATTAATTGCCATCGCAGCGGCACCAACCGCAGCCATTGACCAAATATACGGACTTGGACTGATGCTGCCATATAGGTTTGCAAAGTAAGCTTGCACCGAGTAATACATCGGGGAAATGTGGCTCATCCATTCATATGGTAAATGCATCATATCACGTGAGATGGTGGCACCATTTGCTATTGTTTGCATTAATAAAATCGGTAAGTTTAAAATCATTCCGCCTTCACCCAATAAGAAGATTAAAATCGCGGTGAAGTTAAAACAAACCATATAGTTCAGTATTTGTTGACCTACTATACCGAAGAATAGGTCACCGCTTGGCTTGTCAATTAAATACGCTACACCTACAGCGATGAGTGATGAAACCACTGCAATCAATAACGCTGTTAATTGCACATACATGAATAAACGTGTTTTACTAGCTTTTCCACGGCTGGCTCTAAATGCACCCACTATTTGCATCGCACCGATCATCGCCCCGACATAACCGGCCATTGTCAAGAACATAGGCAGCATATTGTTATTCATGCCATCTGGTATCTTGTTAATTGTAACCACATTTCCTACATAGGATTTCTCAATCTTTTCCGCTAATTCAGCTGCTTGCTTTTCCGGTACATTAAAGTTCATCAATACGCCCTTGGCCGTTTGCTGTGAGAATTGTGTGCTTAACTGATTGTTAATTTCAGTAACGACAGATTTCATGGTAGAAGAAACGGCTGTTGCCCCTGCCTCATTGATTGTAAAGTCAATGCTTGATGATGCTTCACCTTTTTGCATATTCGCAGAGAAGGTTTTCGGGATGTGTACGACTAATGCTAAGTCATTTTTCTCTAAATCTTGTAAGGCTTGTTTATTGGTTATATCCGTCTTGATTTCTTTAAAGGGTAAATTTTCTTTTAACTGATCGGCAATCATCGCCCCATTTTCCCCGGCATCATCATTGATGATGGCGATCGGTAATTTATCGACGTTTCCTGGAATGGCTGTATACCCAGGCAAGAAGATGCCAAGCATGGCAATTGCATAGAAAATCCCCATAAAGATTGCCGCAGATGCACCTCTTGTTTTTAAGAATGCAGTAAATTTCATATGTTGGATCCATCCTTTTGATTTAATAGTATAATACTTAATTTAGAGTACTCTAATTAGAGTATTTAAAATGAAGTACTTTGAATTTTATTTTAATTTACTCAAAAAGTCAATTGAAAATTTTTTATGCATACAAAAAACTCCCAGCAAAAACCTTCTTTTTGTTGGGAGTAACTTTTACATTCTTTGAGGACATTACATTAAAATTGCTGCAAATTTTTCGCTAAACACGACAAGCGATTTCGGTTAATTATGTGTTTGTTATTGATTTACTCTGCCGGAACAATTTTTGTGTGATTAAGCTGTCCTTAAGTTTTCGTCTTGTTTAAAAACGGAAAGCTATAAAAATCTAAGCATGCTTATTTCATGAACCATGGCATTAATGCAGGCTTTTTTTCATACGATATTTTTGGGGTGAAAAAATGGCAAGAGTAAGTTACCGAAGTTCGGACGTCGACTTAATGGCAAGGATGATGAGAGCTGAAGCCGAAGGTGAAGGACTGCAAGGAATGTTATATGTTGGAAATGTAATAGTTAATCGTCTTCAAGCAAATTGTTTGGACTTTAAAGATTTAAGAACCATTCCACAAGTCATTTTTCATGTACAAGGAGGAAATTATTCTTTTGAAGCTGTTCAAAAAGGCAATGTATTCTATCAAAGAGCGAGAACTGCTGAAAAAAGATTAGCAAAACAGAATCTGGAATATTGGAGACAACATCCAGGGAAATATGCGCTTTGGTATTTCAATCCATATGCTCCATGCCCTCCAACATGGTACGATCAACCATTTGCTGGTCAATTTAAAAATCATTGTTATTATGAACCAAAACCTGGAACATGTGAAAGTGTTTATACCGGTTAGGCGATCCAGGTGCAATTATTACCATTTAAGGAGCTGGACAGCAGCTCCTTTTTTTATGCATCAAACGGGCACTTCAACAGGGAATTCTGGATTTTATGATAAAATAAAGGGAATAATGTCGTGTTATTTGGGGGAGTTTTAGTGAAGGATATTATATTTTTTGTGGTTGGTTTATTCATTCTCTATATAGTTATTGAAACAGCAGTAAGAAAAGGAATTAACAATTCAAATATTGGTCAATTGCTTGAAAAAAAGTATGGAGTTAAAGCAGATAAAAGGTCTTTTCTTGATGATGATTTAGATAATGATAAATAAAACGAGTTGGAGGTTGCTGCGGCAGCCTTGTTTTATTCGTATAAATAAAACGAATCCAACAAGATAACAATGATCTTCCGTAAACAGGCCGTTGGTTTGTGGAACAGCACACTTATTCAGCGTCTTTCCCAGTGCGACGAAATTCGGCGTAGTACACCTTCCGCTTTTCTGGTTCGGATTCAATATTTTCGATGAAAGCCGTTATGGCTTCCTCCAGTAACAGGCCCTTTAATTTCCGGAGCTTTATTGGCCCCACTCCTGGCAACTTATCAGATATATGTACTTCGAAATCCCCCTGCCTTTTATAAAAGCGAATGCTGCCATACCCGATTCTTTCCACTTCCCCCAAGGTATATGCAAATTCAAATCGTTGCTGAATGAACGAAGATACCTCAGGCAGCCCTAAACCTTCATAGAGGGTAGGAAATTCATGGGAAACTGGAGGTCCTTTGAATGATATTGATGAAATCTTCAAATGGTTCTTCCTCCTTTGGTGGAATAAAGACAGATATACGTTGCTTATATTATTGTGCTATGGGCCAATATTTTAAACATCTTTACAGTGGTCGTGCTTTCCTGTAACAAGGAAGTGATGATTATCAGTGTAGGGCTGCATTATAGAGCAGGCCTCGTGTTGGGTTGTCCTTTAATTGACGTGGCTCCGGATTTCAATTGGGGAGATCCTTCCGCTAATCCGAATTAAGCCAATTTATTATTATTTAATATAAAGATAGATATTGAAAACCTTGGATCCTTCAAAATGAGGAAGGATACCTATGATCTTTAGATAGAAAAGAAGGTTAAAGATTTTAGAAATGCAACCTTCCTTTCTGTTGGCGTTGTTGTTGAAATACTAAGAATTCCAAAGCAGTCGTAAGATGGTGATTAGTTTATTGAGGGTGGTTCGAACTGTATTTAACGTTTGTGTCCTTTTGAATAAATTACTCCTGTAAAAGCCAGATTATTAATATAGGAAATACGATTGATATAAATGAGGGTACATTATGAACCAAGCTGGTGTGAATGAAAAGTATAAGGTATCGCCATTCTATGTGTTTTTTATCATGCATTCCATGCAAACAGGATTAGGGGTGTTGAACTTTCAAAGAGATTTAGCCAAGGCGACGGGGACGGATGGCTGGATCTCCATAATCCTAGCCGGACTGATTGTTCATCTTTTAATTTGGCTAATATATAAGATTTTCAGTATTGTTCCCGGTGATATCATTTCTGCCAATAATCATGCATTGGGTAAATGGATTGGGAATTTCTTTAGTCTCTTATTCATTCTGTACTTTTTCGTCCTAGGAATGACGATCATAATCGGCTATATAAATGTCCTTCATGTTTGGATGTTTAAAGAGGTACCTTCCTGGGCCTTTGCTTTGGTTTTCCTGGCCATGATTTATTACATCATTACGGGAGGGTTCCGAACCATTACAGGTATTGCCTTCTTAAGTGTAATTGTTTCATTCTGGCTTTTATTTATACCTCTATATGGTTTTAAATACGCTGATTTCACCAGTTTTCTCCCTATTTTTGATCATACGTTATTCGAAATAATGAAAGGAACCAGAAGTACTTCATTATCAATGCTTGGTTTTGAAATGATCCTGATGTTTTATCCGTTCATCAAAAATCCTGAAACATCACAAAAGTATGCCCATGGAGGGGCCTTGACCACTACGTTGTTGCTCCTATTACTTTATTTTGTTTCGACAGTCTTTTATTCACAGAAACAGTTGGCCCTTACCCTATGGCCAACACTCACATTGACCAGCATCATTGAATTGCCCTTTATTCAACGTTTCGAATACATAACGGTTTCTTGGTGGAACATTGTTATTATAACTAACATGGTCCTTCCTTTGTGGGCTGCCAGCAGGGGGATCAAGCGCTTATTCAACGTCCAGCAAAAGTATCCTTTATGGGTAATGTTCATGATCATACTACTCGTCAATATATTCTTTTTCGATGTCGAATCCTTACATATATTAAATAAAATGATCAATCCATACAGCGTGTCCTTCCTTGTTTTATACTTGCCTCTTCTTTTGGTTTTACTTAGCATAAAGAAGCGGAGGAAACGTTTATGATCCAATTATCATTCCATTCCGAAATCCGCTCCCTTTCCGCCGACTGTCTGACAAGCCTCCTCGCCGGTAATGGTTATAATTACCTCAACAAATCGTGAAATATACTATTACTTTAAACAGGAGTTGCTTTGGCAGCTCCTTTTCTTATGAAGCAAACAGGGCAGGATAGTTCGGATATAGTCTATTTAAAGTATAATATTGGTAGACATCGTAACAGGAACTGAGGAGTTGAAAACAACCAGTTACTACAAATTAAAGGCCTTTCCTTGGATGTAATCATAAATGATCATCATGACGATGTTATAAGTATGATTCAATCTTTATGCTACTAGTTAACAGATAAACAATTTAGATGCTTTACTTCAATAAGGGAGATTACTGAGGCAGTCTTTTTCATTGTTGATGAACCAATCACAAAAATGTGAGGTGAATAATACGTGAAGTCATTTCAACTAAATGAAAAAACAATGTCCTTTTTATCGAAATATCCATTATTTGACGATGATTCGATACAACAAGTTCAGTTGCAGCACCGTTTGGAATTAGTAAAAGCATTTGGGATTCAAAAAGGAATGCGCGTATTAGAAATAGGTTGCGGGCAGGGCGATACAACCGTTGCATTAGCCGATGCGGTAGGAGAAAACGGATGTGTTGTCGCAATAGATATCGCTAGTCCCGATTACGGGGCACCGTTAACTTTAGGTCAAGCAGCTGAACGTATTGAGAAATCTCTATTAGGAGAACGTATTGACTTCCATTTTGAAATGGATTTTGATTTTTTTGAATCGACTATGCCATTTGATGTGGCGGTATTATCCCATTGTTCATGGTATTTCAAGCAACCGGAAGATTTATTGAATTACTTTAAAAAAATTCGTGGTTTGGCAAAACATATATGTTTTGCAGAATGGGACCTCGATTTTACCTGCATTACGCAACGTTCCCATTTTTGTGCAGTTTCCATTTTGGCATTGTATTCAAACTTCGTAAAGAATGAAGGGAATATCCAAAACTTGTTTCATAAAACTCAAATTCACCAGCTACTCCAGCAAGCAAATTTTGAAGTGGTAAAACAACATACAGTCGATGCAACCTTATTACAAGACGGTCAATGGGAAAAAAATTATGCAAATAGCATCCGTGCAGATTTTATTAAAGTTCCTTCCATGATGCAACCGTTGATAACTAGTTATTATGAATTGATGAACACTTCAAATGGAAATGAAAAATCATTAAATAGTTTCATTATTTGTGCAAAGTAATAAGTTCCTCATTGGATGGTTCAGTTCAACTGCTACGCTAATTCAACCTTAATATAAAAAAGTGTTTGTTTTTGAAGGTGATTCATTTATTTTGTTGTATTTTTAATAATTGGTAGATGAATTAAAAATATAAAAAATGGAGGTAAAATCACATGTTCAACAATTGGAAAAAAACACTTATGGCTGGAGTGATCAGCTTATCCTTGCTAGGTACAGGGTACGTCGGTCACGATCTGATCTCCTCGCAAAACGTCTCGGCTGAACCAGCATCAGAAAAGGCCCCAGGGCATTTGAAAAAGGTCGAGGCTTCCCAGCTTGATGAAATAATCAAACGTGGATACATTCGGGTAGGAATGACCGGCGACTACAAACCTTTTACCTATTTAAATCCGGAAACAAATGAGTATGAGGGATTTGACGTGGACGCTGCCAAAGAACTTGGCAAAGATCTTGGTGTAAAGGTGAAATTTGTCGCCACCACATGGCCTGCGATGTTGAAAGACCTGGAAGCGGACAAATTCGATATCGCTGTGGGCGGTGTGACTCGCAATACAGCGAGACAAAAAAGCGCTTATGTATCCCAAGGTTACCTTTCATTCGGTAAGGTACCATTAATTCGCAAAGAAGATAAAGACAAGTATCTTTCCATTGAGGATATCAACAAGTCTTCTGTACGCATCGGCGTAAATCCAGGCGGAACAAACGAGGAATTTGTCCGTCAGTATCTAAGCAATGCTAACGTAACCGTTGTACAAAACAACCTTGATATCCCACATCTTGTGGCAGAAGGTACGTATGATGTCATGATCACTGATACAGTAGAAGCAATGCTGTATGCAAAAGCTGATTCCAGACTGTATGCGGCTCAAACTGACAAGCCTTTCACAAACAGTGAAAAAGGTTATATGATCCCGAGAGGTGATTTCATTTATGCAAGCTACTTGGAAATGTGGATGGATGAAATGAAGCTACAGGGAAAATTTGATGCCCTCTACAAAAAGTGGATGGAATAGAATATAGAGATGTGTGGTCAGTTTCTAGGATAGAAGAGCAATTACTTCCCCTTTTTCTTCAGGAAGTATAGGGGCAGTATATAAATAAAAGAATTTGTTTCGGATTATTTCAACTATAAATAAATAGATGAAGGAGGAGTATTCATAGAAAAAATACCTGTTAAAACTTTAAAGAAGATAGAAGAGGACATTAAAAATAATGATTTAGGCAAAGCAAGAGATAGAATACACGGGTTAATTATCACCTATCCAGATGAATTGGAACTCCGCAAAAAGTTAGGCGATATCTATTTTGCATTAAAATATCCCTCGATGGCCGGTCGCTATTGGTATCTAGAAAAGAATAAGACACCTGAAATGGTGGATGCGTGCATTCAGTTCGAAAAATCCATGGGTAACGATCCTATTGGAATAGCCAGAGTTCTAAAGTTCAAAGGAGATAGTGAAATTATTAAAAGACTGCAAGATGAAGCAGGTTCTCCTATACAAAATAAAGTTAAAGAAAAGTTGACGGAAGAACCTGATGAGACATTGGGGGATAAGTTATTTCCTATTGGGTGTATCACGATATTAATATTAATCATCTTCTTTACATTAATCGGAATTTACACCCTCTTTAGCTGGATTTTTTGATCCCTGGAATCTTTTCAAGAAAGGTATTTATAGTAGTTGTTCTTCAGCTAACAGTCCTTCACTTCATTACCAGGAGGCTCCTTTTCTTATGCAACAAATGGGGCAGGTTAGTTTAACAAATAGGATTTATTTTACGGGTTAAGGAAAGTCATATTTAGGGGGATATTTAGATGTCAAACCATGATAACGAAGAAATGCTGACAGGAGGGAATTTCTCTAACGTTTATCGTTCGGGAGATACTGTGCGACGGGAATTAAAGCCAGATAGTCCTAGAGTTCATAAGCTATTAAAGCATTTGGAGAACAAGGGTTTCAGCTATGCTCCAAAGTTTTTAGGTATTGATGAAAAAGGAAGGGAGGTATTATCATTTATTGAAGGAGAAGCTGGTAATTATCCTTTAAAAGAATACATGCGGTCTGATGATGTCTTAATGGAAATAGCGAAAATGCTCCGTCTTTATCATGATTCTGTCAGCGATTTTTCATTTGATGATAGCTGGCAATCGATAGATAACACCCCCCAACAATTTGAGGTACTATGCCATAATGATTTTGCGGTATATAACATTATTTTTAAACATGAAAGACCAATAGGTATTATTGATTTCGATGTCGCTGGACCTGGTCCAAAACTTTGGGATATAGCGTACACTCTTTATACGGTTGTCCCCTTAAGTAGATTTAATCTTTCTGAAACTGGTGAGAAAGTTAATTATGATTCATTACAGCACGCTAACCGTATAAAACAAAGAGTTAGATTGTTTTTTGAATCTTACGGTGAGGAAATAGAAGAAGATTATTTGGGAATGGTATTGCTGCGATTGGAAGGGTTATGTAAAACCATTACAAGAAAAGCCAGTGAAGGTGACATTGCCTTTCAAATGATGATAGATGAAGGGCATCTTGAACATTATCAAAACGATATTACATTCATTCGTGAACATGGAAAAGAGTGGATTTAAGTGTGGATTATTTGTTGAACGCTAGCTGGAGATCAGAGCTGACTTTAAGGCAGCTCTTTCTTTATGCAACTAAAGGGGCAGGTTAGTTGAAGAACAATTGAGCTTTTACACCTCAAAAACTGGACTATTTTTCTTAAAATTAGGAAAGATAACTTCTGAGGTGAGTTTTATGAAAATGCTATATATATTGATCATTGCCATTCCGATGTTTTTTTTTGGTTCAATTCAAGGATACGCACAACCTAAGGAATGTCCTGTGTTAAGTGAATTAGAGAAAACAACGATTAAGGATAAAAAAGAGGTAATAGAAGCGTTAAATACTTTAATTCCAAAAACTTATGGAACTGGATTAGATGATTTTCCTAACATATATACTAAGTGGGATGTAGTAACCGCCAAACCTTTTCCTAAAACAGTTGGCAATAAAGAAGAAGAAGACTATTTTGGAATGGCAAAGACCTTTTGTGGCAAAGAAATTGCTGAAAAATCATGGCTTGTACGTTTAGATTTTCCCAGAGCACCTGGAGCTAACTTAGCCCAAGGTCAAATATTTTTAGCCAAAAGTAAGGAAAAAGGATGGTTTGTTTGGTTCCAATACCATTAAATTGCTCAGGAGCTGATCAGCAGCTCCTGGTAATGAAGTAAAGGGGCAGCAGGATAGTTCAACAAGCACAGGGTATTCGGACTGTTCATTAATATTTGTTTGAATTAATTATTGATGAAATTGTCATCTTATTTTATGAATGGTTCTAGAATTGTTAGGCAAAATAATTAGAATATTAAATAAGGTGGTGAATAACTCTGAAAGCAAAAGCACCAACACCTGCAAAAGCACCAACACCAGCAAAAACATCAACACGAGCAAAAGCACCAACACCAGCACGAACACCAGCCAAGCATCAATGACAAAGAAGGAAATTCAAAATTCAAGTATGGAACAAATCAATAAAGATCATGAAACCGAAACTACTTTCAAAGTAGACAATCCTAAAAAACATCAAATAAAGGATAACAAGTAATGATTAGGAACCTTTTGGTTCCTTTTTTTGTTGCACAGTTTGTATCAACTCTACAATAATCCTTAATGAACTAACGGGGCAGGTTAGTTGAAGAACAAATATGGTTTTTTATGGTAAAATATACTTAAATTATTTTCATTAAGGGGTCTACCTGCTATGAAATTAGATGATAAAAAGAAAAAGGTACAAATGAAATACAGAGAGGAAATAAGGGAAAGGGAAGAATTTGGAAATCACAGTAAAAAAATGCTTGTTATTGTTACTACAATTATTATTATTTTAGTTGCATACTGGGCAAACTACATTATTTTTAAAGCCTTTTAACTGTTTTTAGTTCTTTTAGAAGGCCGCCAAATGGTGGCCTTCTGATTGTAAAAAAAGAACCCTTAATTAACTAAAGGGGCAGTTTAGTTGAACAAGGATAATCCACAATTTGAATAGAATATGTAGAAAACAAATAGTTGTTTGGAGTATCGATCCAAATAACAACCTATGAAGGAAGGGTAAGTAAAATGAAGAAAATGGTTGGTTGGACACTTACTTTAGCTACGCTTTTGATAGGTGGAGTCATTTATTATTTCATAACGTTATCCCTATACGAACCATCAAAAGATGCATTTGACTTCCCAGTTCCTAAAAATGCTGAGCTAGTCCAGGAAAATGAACAAGGGAAAAGTTATGATTGGTCAAAAGCATCGGAAGAAAATGGAATACCATTTGGATATGAATTAGTCCTTAAATCGAATGGATGGAAAAAGGGAGAAAGAGAAGGGGCTTCCGTTTTTTACACAAAAGGAAATCATAAAATAGATTTGATTTCTACAACGAAGCATTTAGACATCCTTAAAGTGAATTAATATAAAGGAAATATCTTATTCGGCTAACGTGTGCTTTAGCTTAGGATCAGAGCTTTCTTTAAGGCAGCCTTTTCTTATGGCACTAACGGGGCAGGATAGTTCAACAAGGAATTAGACTTCATCCTATAGAAATTAGTACCTTGAATTCTAATTGTAGAGTGATAATAAAGTAGTTTAATTTACAATAAAGTCCTTTAAAAAATAATAAAGTTGTTTATTTCCTTATAGAGCTAACGGAGCAGTCTAGTTTAATAAGTTGGGAAGTAATGCTTAACTACTTGATAAAGCATGAGCTAATGAAGTACCGGAAAAATAACTGTATCACGAAATAGTGCCATAATTGGGCTTAGAAACAAGTCGATAAATTAGAATTTGTAATGGAGATTATTTATATTTTGTGCGGAGCGCAACTTTGAATTGGCAGAAAGCAAACATTAGGTGATAAAAGTCAAAGCGTCCATCCGTTAAAATTTAAATGTATACATTTAAAATGTGAGGTGAAGAAATCGTGACAGACAAAAAAATCACAGTACAATTTACGATGCTGACATTTTGCATAGCCTATCTTGTGTCAGGTGCTTTGATTGCTCTCGGGCAATTCGGATATTCGGTTCACAATTGGGTTCACTCGTTACAGCAATTCGGGATGAATATCCCTTTTGCAATCTATATTTTGTCGCCGGCTATTGCTTCATATATCGTTCTGAAGAAAAATAACAAAATAGCAGGTTTCAAGGAATGGTTGAGAACTGTTTTTTATGCCAAAAATAGCATATCTCTCTATTTGTTCGTTGTTGCAGGACTTACACTGTATTTTTTGATACATATTGCAGTTTCAGGCCGCACGGAAATGGTGCTTCCATTTTATATGTTCTTCCTTTCCCTGCCTGGTAATCTTATTATCGGTGGCTTGGAGGAAGCTGGCTGGATGTACATATTGCAGCCTGAGCTTGACAAAAAATACGGTTTTGTTTTGTCTTCTGTTTTTGTTGGAATTATTTGGATTTTATGGCATATCCCTCTTTTCTTCATTCCGGGGACGAATCACGGAGAGGGACTCATTAACTTTTGGATGTTTGCAGTTCAACTCATTGCGTTTCGGTTTTTCAACGGGACAATCTACAAAATATCAGGAAAAGGCAGTGTGTTTATGTGCGTATTATTCCACACCATGTTCAATGCGGCATCCCCCATCTTCGGAACCATGACTATGACTTGGGCGGGAACCATTGCCGCAAATGCTGTGATTGTTCTTGTTTCAATTGTAACCGTTTTGATATACGACAAAAAGAAAAGGCGAATAGTATAAGTATAATCCGTGTTCGCCAAATTCCAGTTTGTTGAATAGCCGTTTACATAAACGAAACGTCCTTGCAGGAGTGGCGAATCCATTATATCAAAGGACATTTTCTAAGTTTGTTTGGGAAATTGTCTTTTTTTATTTGAACTTTTCATCACTAAATTGTGTTATTGCATAATTGTGCAATTGTGTTATGAAAGCATTAAATGACTCTAGTGTGCATTTTTACATGTTCAACTAAAGGGGCAGTTTAGTTCATTAAGCGTAGTGTTAAAGAACTGCGCAGTAAAAAATATGGTACACTATCACCAATACTTGTAAAGGTAGGAATGAAATTGAATATTGGCGATGTATTTTTTCAACTAGTTTTCCTTATTTTTATATTTGGAATATTTTCTGGTGTATTTTTTCTTGTTCGTTCTCTCGTTATCAAACAACCAAGAAGGTCGGAAAATATCGAACAAAAGCTTGATAGAATTATTGATTTACTTGAAAAGGATAAGAAAAATTAATCTTTTTCTCTAACAGGTACGCTAGCTGAAAATCGGAGCTGTCTTTATGGCAGCTCTTACTTTATGCAACTAGTTGAAGAAGAAACCTTGTTGCACGGGGGAGATAAATGACGAAAATAAAGAAAAACCGTTCAGTGTTCTGAACGGAAACACATTTCAGGTGTGTTAGTAAATTAATTTAAATTCCGGTCCCACTAAAGATAAGCCATTGATTTTAGAAAACCTTCTGGAATTTGGAGTTTTTTAAACCATTTTTTTGCTTAATCTATTTGATAAACAAGAGCTAGAAACCATAATGTGTGAGCAAAGGTTCTATATATCTACACTATTATAGGTACATTTTATAAATGATTAACTTTCTACATTTATCCGCCTTTGGTGAAGCAAAGAGAATTGTTTCGCTAGGAAAGCCGGTGTATATGGCATATCATTTTGAAGCCATGAAACGATTGTGCCTATTAAAGCGGAAGTTTCATACCATATCAAAATGTCTTCCTTTACAACTTCAGTTAGAATGTGGGATGACCTACCGTTTTCCTCTATCTTAGTAACTATCCTCTCCCTTAAAAGCATGGTTAGACGTTCTCTAAAGATAGGGACTTTCTTAGAAGCCAGAAGGTTCTTATAAAAATTCGAATGTTCAGCTATATGCTCAAGTAAATTTTCGACTATTCTCCAACTAATCTCATCAGAGGATGTCTGGTCCGTTGTTTTATTACTAAAAATCGTTGAAATGTCTTCAATCATATCGTCTGCCATCTTTTCTAACATATCTGGAATATCACGGTAATGTAGATAAAAGGTAACACGATTGATGGTTGCTCTCTCTGCCAATCGATTAACCGTTATTTTTTGGAGATCCATTTCCTCAAGTAGTTCAACAAATGCAGCTTTAATTAATTGTCTTGTACGGAGTATGCGAGGGTCTGTGTGAAGCTTTTTCTTTTCCATCATAATCTCTTTCCTTTCTCATCAAATAGTAAGCTACATTTCATAGTGTTACGTTGTATTTCTTCTCGATAAACAACATAAACCTTATTTTTGTAAATTAATATACACTTTTTGGAATATTGTAGCTTGAAAACATTATAAATTGTACTTATAATCTCATTTATACATTGTAAACTATACAACACGGTGTAAATTTAATCCACGGTGGCATGAGAGGATGTATGAAATTGAGTAAGAATGCAACAAGCAAAAATTCTATCAAAAAGGGACCAATCATGTTTGTGTTGATAATAGGTGCTTTCCTTGCCACTTTTAATCAAACAATCATGAGCGTTGCCATTCCGGAATTAATGAATGATTTTAATATTAAAGCTTCAACAGCTCAGTGGCTTACAACAGGTTATATGTTGGTGAATGGCGTTTTAATTCCTATTACAGCCTTTTTAATCCAGAGATTTTCCACTCGTCAATTGTTCCAAACTTCGATTCTTATTTTTCTAGCCGGAACGATTGTTTCTGCAGTCGCATCCAATTTTCCTGTACTTCTGACTGGGCGATTGATTCAAGCAGCCGGTGCTGGCATTATTATGCCTTTGCTCATGAATGTTGTGTTATCCCTTTTCCCGCCAGAGAAGAGAGGATCTGCAATGGGTTACGTCGGGTTAGCGATTATTTTTGCGCCTGCAATTGGACCGACACTTACCGGGTATGTTCTTGAGACATTTCCTTGGCAAGCCATGTTTTATGGCATGATTCCATTTACAATCATTGTTATCATCTGCGGTTTTATTTATCTGAAAAATGTATCAGAACCTGTTCATTCCAAGGTGGACTTTGTTAGTGTAGCCCTTTCGACCATCGGATTCGGTGCTTTAATGTACGGCTTCAGCGAAGCCGGCAATGCTGGTTGGTCAAGTACAGTGGTAGTTGTTTCTCTAATTATAGGAATCCTGGCCCTTGTCCTGTTTACTTGGCGGCAGCTGATCTCCGAAAATCCGCTACTGAATCTCCGAGCATTTAAATACAATATGTTTACCTTGACTACCCTTATAAGTATAGGTGTTACCATGATGATGTATGCAGATATGATGCTGCTTCCTCTGTACCTTCAAAATGCCCGCGGTTTTACTGCATTGGAGTCAGGTATACTGATGCTTCCAGGGGCACTCCTAATGGGGTTGCTAAGTCCTGCAGTTGGAAAGCTCTTCGACCGATTTGGAGCCAAATGGCTTACTATTATCGGTATAGCAATTATTATCATCTCAACCGTTGGCTTTATAGATTTGACGGACTCGACCAGCTACACGTTTCTCATTGTGATGTCGACAGTTCGTCGTATCGGGATGGCTATGTTCCTTATGCCTGTACAGACTGCAGGTTTAAATCAATTACCATCAAGTCTTTATGCACATGGTACAGCTATTTCCAACACCATCAGGCAAGTGGCCGGTGCAATAGGCACTGCACTACTTGTGACAGTAATGACAAACAGTACAACGAATCATCTTCAGGACTTAGCCACTGGAGGAGCACGTGGTGAAACACAACAACATTTGGTTATGGAAGCTTCTATCCAGGGGATAAATGACGCATACTTTGTTATTCTTATCATCGGAATTTTTAGTTTATTGCTTTCCTTCTTTATTAAACGTGTTAAGAACGCTTCCGAAGGAAGACAACATAATTTTAAAGAAGCCAGTAAGAATTTAGAAGGCGAATCAACTATATGAAATTAGCATAAAAATTATCCTGGTTATACTCTAAGGGGGTGTTAAATAAACGCTAAAGATTATCATCCTGTTGTTTTTTGAAAATAGTATTTAGGTAAACAGATAATTACCTGGACAATATTTAAACAAACAGATGACTCCAGTAAGGGGCACAATGAGAAAGGAAGGTTGTCATGAATAATTCAGATCAACACTTACCAGATAAATCCATATTGGACGTATTTAGTGGTGAAAGTGGTGAAAACCCATTTCCGATATTCGCCAAGATGCGGACAATGGGAGCCGTTATTCCCATCCCGTCTCCGATTAGCGGCATGGATGGCCAAACCTGGATGGTTACACGTATGGAAGATGCAATGCAAGTATTAAAAGACCATGCCCACTTTACTGTAGACGGGAGCTCCATCAGTGGTAATAGTGATATCAGGCAAAACAATGCTGATCCATCTGCTCCCCCTACCTTCCTTAACGCAAAATCCATGCTTTCTGTCGACGAACCCGATCATAGACGGTTGCGCAGGTTGGTGTCCAAAGCTTTTACTCCTAAATATATGGAAAGCTTACGCCCTCGCGTACAGGAAATTGCTGACGAATTACTTGACCAGGTACAAGATAAAGGCGAGATGGACCTAGTCAAGGACTATGCCTATCCCTTACCAATCAACGTCATTTCCCACATGCTTGGGGTGCCTCAAGCAGACAAGGAACGGATTAGGGGCTGGTCTGAAGTCATAGCGCACGGTCTGGGCCTAGGAAGGCAAGATCCGGGGGTCGCAGAGCAGATTCGAGCTTTCGGGGAATACATCGTGCAGCTTGTTGCCGACAAACGCCAGCATCCTGCTGATGACTTGATTAGTCAGTTAATTGCCATCGAAGAGGAGGGAGATCGACTCGACGAAGCAGAGTTGATCTCGATGATCTCGCTATTAATCTTTGCGGGTCATGAGACAACCTCGAATCTGATCGCTACGGGCACTTTGATGTTGCTGGATCATCCTGAGCAACTGGAAATGGCAAAAGCCGACCTCAGTCTCGTTCCTGCAGCTGTGGAAGAACTGCTGCGCTTCAATGGGCCTGCCACAATCGCGGGACCGCGTTTTGCCACAGAAGATATCGAGCTAGGTGGGCAGCAAATCAAAAAAGGGAACATGGTCATTCCCGTCTTAAAATCAACGAATCGGGATGAGATGCAGTTTACGGACCCAGAGGAGCTGGATATTACGCGCAGAATCAAACGTCATCTCGCCTTTGGACATGGCATTCATATGTGTTTGGGAGCGCCGCTAGCCCGTGTGGAAGGAGACGTTGCGTTTTCCACCCTGTTGAAACGCATGCCCAACCTACGCCTCAGCATTCCTCGGGAGAACGTCAACTGGCACTTCATGCTGAGTTCACAAGGGTTAAAAACCCTGCCCGTCGCTTTTTAGTGAAG
Organism: Peribacillus aracenensis; assembly: GCF_025175645.1. Lineage (NCBI taxonomy): Bacteria > Bacillati > Bacillota > Bacilli > Caryophanales > Bacillaceae > Peribacillus > Peribacillus aracenensis. The sequence goes on along the minus strand of NZ_JANZMJ010000005.1, from coordinate 39,613 downwards.
AGAAAGAACTCCCTATTTGACTGTGTAAGATCTGAAGCCAACCTTTTACATGTAAAATACTGATAAAGAGCTGCTCAAATGATGGGCGGCTTTTTTTATGGCCTGATTTCTGGGGCGTGGAGCATGAGTATAATTTGGTGAAATGTAGAGTCTTGTACAACTCCTATGCCTTCATGAAGCCTTATCACCCGGTTTAACCATGAACTTAAATTCAAGGGTGGTGAAATCCTGCAAATAACCGGGTATTTGTGAGGAAATAGAATTAAACTTAGGGATTTTTAGAAGCGTAGCTTATCCGAACTTTGTTCATTGAATATTTTTGTAATAACATCTAAAATTTAGCTATTGAAATTAATGGGCGGTGTAAATTTGTTAAATACTATAAATATTCCAGGATTAATTCTAACTTCTCTTTTCGCAATACTAGTTTTGTTTTTACTAAGAAAACTAGTGCAATCTATTAGACGGTAAAACCGTCTTTTTTTACAGCTTATGTCATCTCTGCAATATGTTTTATGGAACTAAAGGGGCAGGATAATAAAGGAGTGTTTTTTTGAAAAAGGTGTTAATAGGTATTATTAGTATTGTGGTTTTATTTATAGGTTTTTTCTTTTTTCTGAAATTAAATCAACCCTTAGTAGCTTATCCAAGTGCCTCAGCGAATGATAAACAGGTACAACTGGTTTCGGTAGGAAATAAAAGTCCATTTGGGAATATTCAAATTGAAGAAGTTCTTGTCAATGATAAAGTTGTACCCTCCAAAGTGAAATTACAGGTTAGTTATCATCCAAAAGGGTTTATTATCTCTGATCATTTTAATGGCGAAGAAGAAGGTGAATATACCTTCAAAGGATTAGATTCTATAACTCTTAAACCAAAGACTGACCCACAAATGCAGCTCGATAAAGTAAATGCTGGTACTGCAACAGAAAATGATACTATTTATGCCCTTTCGTTAGTGCATGAACATAGTATTGAGAGAGTCATAATTAAATACCACCATTTTGGCATGTCACATGAATTGGTTGTACCCATGGTTGGAATGTGACTAACGGGTGCATTAGCTGAATATCGGAGCTGTCTTTAAGGCAGCTTATTCATATGGAACTACCGGGGCAGGTTAGTTTAATAAGGGAAGTTAATCTTCTATGAAGAATAAGTTATGATGGACTCCTTGCATTTATCGAATGCCAAACCTTTACCTGTGCTTTGCTCTTCAATTTCACGAGTGCTACAACATCCTGTAAGAGATAAGAATAAGAGAACGGAGAGTGAAAGGAAGAGGGCCGAATAGTATGCATGAAGTAATAGATATGATTTATTTACAAGAAAACTTAATTTGACCTTGTATTTACTCCTTTTAAAACTTGCGTTAAAGCATATAAAAAACCACTCTTAGAGTGGTTTTTTAATCCCGCATTGCTCCTGCCTCTCGGGAAGTCATTGCACCTTGTCCTTCGCTTACATCTTTTTGAATTTCTTGTTTTACTTTTTGTGCATCAGTTCCTGAAAATCCTGGTTTCATGATTGAGCCCGAATTCTTTTTAGCTTGTTGATCCTGTTGCATGCAAGCCCTCCTTAGTTCATTGTTTAACACTCTTATTATTCACAAATGGCACTCAGTATATCCCGAGGATCTGAGCGGATTTTAATTTTGCAGCCCTTTGTCTTTCCTATTGTTCAATTCTTTTCATCCAGACGTTATATTAATGGAACCCATACACAAAAAGCCCTAGATTCTATTGAATTTAAGGCTTTTCGAAATGTAATCTCATTTCCGTTTGGCTTTTTTATACCATTATTGGTACCTATTCCCACACTTGATGAAGTATAGTATCATGAATAGGTATGACAAACAAGGAGGGGATATGACCAAAACCATTAGCCTTATTTGTGCTAGTTTACGCAATAATTCTTATAATCGAATCATTGCTGAATCATTGGCAGTCATGGATGGTTCAGCCCATTTCGTTGTTACAAAAAAGAGAAAATGAATCATCGGAACAAAAGGATTATTATGCTTGGAGTCCGCAATATAAAACGTGAAATAGGCTACGGGATTCATCCGTATTATTGGAGAATAGGATATATATCGGAATATTTCTGGGAGGTAGAAAAATGGCGAAAATTACTGTAGGGACCGAAAACGAAACACCGATCGAACTATATTATGAGGACCATGGTACAGGGAAGCCGGTAGTATTAATTCACGGTTGGCCATTAAGTGGCCGATCTTGGGAGTATCAAGTTCCTGCTCTCGTTGAGGCTGGATACAGAGTCATAACTTATGACCGTCGAGGGTTCGGTAACTCTTCGCAGCCATGGAACGGTTACGATTATGACACATTCGCTACTGATTTACACCAGTTACTGGAGCATTTGGATATCCAACGTGTGACACTGGTCGGATTTTCAATGGGGGGTGGAGAAGTAGCCCGCTATATCGGAACTTATGGAACAGATAGAGTAGAGAAGGCTGTATTTGCAGGAGCTGTACCACCATTTCTTTACAAGTCAGCAGAACATCCTGAGGGAGCATTTGATGATGCAGACATTCAAGGATTGGAAAATGGAGTGAAAAATGATCGCCTGGCATTTCTTGATGAGTTTACGAAAGGATTTTTTTCTGCTGGAGATCGAACAGACTTAGTCAGTGAACCATTCCGACTTTACAATAGGGATATTGCAGCGGGTGCATCGCCTAAAGGGACACTGGATTGCATCGCTGCTTTCAGCAAAACGGATTTCAGAGGGGATTTAGCCAAGTTTAATATACCTACCCTCGTTCTTCATAGTGATTCAGATGCAATTGTTCCATTTGAAAATAGTGGGAAGCAGACACATGAAGCAATTCCTGATTCAAAGGTAACCTTAATAAAGGGTGGTCCACATGGGTTCAATGCAACACATGCCAAAGAATTTAATGAAGCATTGCTAACATTTTTAAAGGGCTGATTACAAATGCCCATAGATTGTTGGAAACTGATCGATAGAAATCGTTTTTTTGATAAATTCAACAATGAATATAACAGAGCCACTTTAAAAACGGGTGCGTTTGTTTTTTAAGGAAGACAAAAAGGGCCAGCGTTTTAGATCAATCCAATTTAATAGAAGTATAAGGGCGTGTTTTGATTATCTTTTTTCAAAACATGCCCTTTCTATTTAGCGAGTATACGTTTATCAACAATCTGGGACGATTGCTGGACAATGAGCAGTCGCCTTTTTACTAGTCGGATCCGAATTGGATAAAAATAATTAAAAAACCCAGCTAATCTTCTCATGTGAAGGCAGCTCAGTTCCAGGGCTGCCATTTGGCAGCCTTTTTGCTTGATGGGCTAAAGGGGCAGGTTAGTTCAACTGTAGTTTTACAAAAAAAGATTGATCATTTAGAATAAAGTTTGATAAAAATAACCTCTTTGGATTCTTATCCGTAAGAGGTTATTTTTTAGTTATGCTTTTTATTGAGTTTCTTGTTTCTGCTGATAGTTTTTAAATTTCAATCGTGTATAAGAAATAATGCCGGACAATAAGAAGAAGCTGATAATCGTTCCTTCCCGAATATTGATGGGTAAATTGTATAGTAGTGATATTGTTATTGATAGAATAATGGAGAATAAATCGACACAATATCTGTATTGAGAGAAAGGGCGTTTTGTTATCTCGGCTATTCGTAAACATAAACTTTCAATAGGAAAAGGAATAATATCTAATGATAAAATAATGCCTGTTGCTCCACCGGCTAGTATCGCACCGAAAATAAATAGTCCGATTCTTACTAAATAATTCTCTACGTGAATCGAACCGAAAATAGTATAGAGGAAAAAATTAATAACCATTCCAAAGAACAAGATGGAAATGAACATCAAAGTGAATTTTCTAAAATCCCTTTTTTCGCATAGGCAGATATAACCGAATAGAAAAATGAGATTTGCAATGAATGTAATTGTGCCAACTTTGATGGAAGTCCATTCAGATATGGATAAATTCATCGCATTAAAACTGCTGACACCAACATCGGCTTTTAATGTAAGACTAATGCCAATAGCACTTACTATATAGAGTAGAATCGATTGAATTACTTTTTTCATGATTATTCCTCTAATAAGTCCATTACTTGCATTAAATCTGGGATCGTATATGTGCTCTTAGGTAAACATGATTTAGGCATGCTTCTCTTAGGGTTAAACCATACACAATCAATTCCGACATTGATAGCTCCTTGAATATCCGATGTTAAACGATCCCCTATCATTAAAAATTCTTCTTTACGGCTTGTTTGCAGGGCATCAAAAATATGGTAAAAGAAATGCGGATTCGGTTTTTCATGGCCAATTTCTTCGGAGATAAAAAGCTGTTCAAAATATCCTTGTAGCTTGGCACCTCCTAATCTTTTTCTTTGAGTCTTTCCTACACCGTTTGTTCCAATATATAATTTATAACCTTGCTTACTTAAAGCATTTAATAATTCATGTGCATGGGTAATGGTCTTATGTCCTTGGCTTAAATGCTCACGGTACATAGCTTCAACTTTTGCTCCGTTTTCATCTATATGAAATTCCTTCAAAAAAAGTGAAAAACGCGTTGTCAGCACTTCTTCACGAGAAATCAAGCCTTCCTCTAATTGCTGCCATAATCCATCATTAATGCGCTTATAACATGCAATGGTTTGTTTGTTATAGGGCAACTCGTATAGCGTAATAATTTGTTTTAAAGCCTTTTCTTCTGAATCTTGAAAATCAAGTATCGTATCATCTAAGTCAAAAATAATATGTTTGTATTTGTTCATTCCTATCCACCTCTTGGTAGTAATATATCGAAGGTAAGAATATAATAATAGGAGATATCTCATATTGAGGTGATAAAATGGAAAGAATCAATTGGAAGGATTACGCTGAAAATTTTGTGGATATATATAATGATATTCAAAAAACTTTTCCGAAAGCAGTTTTACAGGAGGCTTTTATTTGTAAGTTTTCTTCTAATGAATATATAGTGCGCTTTGATGAAGATATTCAGTACTTATTTTTATTATTGGATGGGCGGGCAAAAATATATATAGTACACGAAAATGGAAAACGTGCGCTGATTCAGTTCCTAAAGAAAGATGACTTTATTGGTGAATTATCCTTGATTGAGGTGGAAAAGAATTTAAAAGATGTTGTGGCTATAAATGACTGCACTTGCTTAGCGGTTCCATTGGCTTCATCGAAAGAGCATCTGTTAAATGACAATCTTTTTCTCAGTAATTTATCAAAATATTTAGGTGATAAATTACTTAAAAGAACGGATCATTACACAGCTATGCAGGATTATGAATTCAAAAATCGATTGGCCAAATATATTCTTGAAATAGAAAACGATGGATGCTTTCAAGAGAAGCATACCGAAACAGCAGAATACGTGGGGGTAAGCTATCGACATTTATTATACACACTTAACCAATTCCATGAAGACGGATTATTAGAGAAAAAAGGAAGGAAATATTTTATCATTAATAAAGAAAAGTTAGAAAGATTGAGTTCAAAAAAGGATTAATGTAGTATGATTTGATAACTTGAAATATCACAGAAACGAATACTGATTATAAAATTATTGAGGCTTATAAGTGTCAAGGCATTTTATTTTGATTATAGCAATGAAATGAATACCATTTGGCGATGAATTATTTTACTAAGTTTTTATTGTTTTTACTGATATATGCAAAGTTAGCAGTACACTAATGAAGTAATAAGGTTTAATTCAGTAAAATAAGGTATATTATATTTGTTGAATAGATTCTCTTTAAAGACAAGAAAAGTAGGTGAACAAAGTGGGAAAATATCAATTGGATACCAAAGGTCAGGTAGCTGTGACAAAGTTTCATGAAAAACAGAGGCCTGCCAAATTTGATAAAAAGCAGCAAATTGAAAAAATACGTGCAGAGTATTTGAAAAAGAAGCAAAAACAAACAGATAAATAATATGAATGAAAACATAGGAAGACTAAAATCTCCCTATGTTTTTCTTATTCGAAGTTCTTTTTTCAATTGATGATAGAATTTATTTTGGATACACCAGTAATCTCCAGCAGAAATTTTTAAAACATTTGGATACTCATTTGGCTTAGGTAGCTGAATAAAAAGATAAGTCTCGATCTTTTCAGCAAGATACTTTTTCAACACCCCACACTCAAAGAAAGTCAGGGAATGTGCTTTACATCAATAAGGGAGGTTGTTGAAGCAACCTTTTCTCAATGAACTAACGGGTGCGTTAGCAGAAGATCGGAGCTGTCTTTAAGGCAGCTTTTTCTTATGGCACTAACGGGGCAGGTTAGTTTAATGAGGGTTCCATTTAAAAAGGAACCGCGATTGGCGATTCCTAAGATTATTATTTATTTGCTGCGTTTATGGTACGAAGTGAATTGTTAAGTGCTGTTTTACACTTGTTTACATCAGGACTCGATGAACGAACTGCTGCTAATACAACATCAATGGTTCCATCAACTTTCGTCCATGTAGCCCCATCGATTTTTCGGAGATTTGGTTCCTGTGTGTCCCATTGATGTTCTAATTCATCTGCCCTCTTTTTCGCTGAAGCAAAGTCATTTTTGTTTACAGCGTTTAGTATATCTTTTTCGATTTTTGCAAAATCGTTTAACTGTCCAGATAATGTAGTTTGTGAGGCACCAGATTTTGATGTTGATTTATTTGCACCTTTTAAGACACTAAGTGAATTAGTAAGTGCTGTTTTGCTTTGATTAATATCAGGTTTTGAAGAACGAACCGCTGCTAGCACAGAGTCAATTGTTCCATCAATTTTTGTCCATGTAGTGCTATCAATTTTTCGAAGCTTAGGTTCTTGTGTATCCCACTGATGTTCCAAATTATCAGCGCCTTTTTTTGCTGAAGCAAAGTCGTTTTTATTTACAGCGTTTAGCATATCATTTTCAATTTTAACAAAATCATTTAATTGACCCGCTAATGTAGCTTGCTCTGCAGCACCTTGTGATGCAATATTATTACTGCGCCAGTTATAACCACCTATACCAACAACTAAGAAAATTACGAGTACAACAAGCGTTTGTGTTAGCACATGTTTCTTATTTGCATTACTTTGGTTTGTTTCCGCTATATCACTTTTAGCATTTGTATCAATTTTTGAAACGGCAAGGAAAACGATGATTGCTAAAATAGCGATAAGAAAAATCACACTCGTAACGGTTGTCCCGAGTCCTAATCCGCCATTTACTTTTGGTTGAGATAGGTAATCTCCAATTGACGCTCCAAGCGGACGAGTTAAAATATAAGCAATCCAGAAAGCTAATACTCCGTCAAGTTTCAAAAATTTATAAGCTAAGAACACAAGAGCAATAATAATAACAACGCCTATTCCTGTGTTAAGATAACCAAAACCAAGTTGTTCGGAATATAAATCGCCGACCGCTGTTCCAAGTGCAAAGGTGAAAAGGACCGTAAGCCAGTAGAAAACTTCTCTTTTTCTAGTAAAAATCGAGTGGATCGATAGTGTTTTTTCACTAAGATACCAAAATAGAAAAGTCAGTCCCAGCAACACCGAGAATATAGCTGTACTAACCTCAAGTGGTACGCCCATATTATCTGTCAAATAATCCGTTACAAGTGTTCCAAATACGCTTATAAGAACAACTGTTACCCAGTAAATGGCTGGAACATATTTGTTTGCTTTAAATTGAAAAAACAATGCAATAAAAAACGCAACTCCCATAATAATGGTAGTGAGAGTTAAACCAAGTCCAATGTTGAAATTGATGTAATCAGCAAATGTTTCACCAACAGTTGTACACAAAACTTTGATGATCCAAAAGAAAATCGTCACTTGTGGCACTTTGTTAAGTAAAATTTTCATTTTACTTTGGTTTTCTTGCATATATAATTTCCTTTCTTTAAAGTGGTTTCCCACAACTTAATTTTACTTCTCTCTCTAAATAAGGATGCCCATCCAAATCCAAGTTAATCATCAAGGAAGTCTGGGGCTGTTTCTCCAACAGTGGTTGTACATAATCTTGACGATTCCAAAAAATATGGTGAGTTGTGATTCTTTGCTTATCATTTACCGACCTGAAGGTTGAACCATTTCAGTTTGTTCAGAAAATGCTAAGTTTTTTTTAATGGAACTCATCTCCTTTTTGGAAGTGGTCCTTGTTACAAAGCAATTTCCATCTCTGACAAAAATAGAAAATACAACATTTCCCCATAATAAGAAAAAGTCTGTTTATCAATTAACCATAGGGTTTCAACTCTTATTACAGCCGATTTTCCATTAGAAAAAATCCTTATCTTTCTTGACTTAGGTTTTTATGGCTGTACTTAGCAAGGAAAGGGATATGTTTCGTTACTCTGTCATACATGTAGAACACTACTTGTACCAAAGGCTCCAATTTTTTGGAAGACTGCATAACGAATATGCTTGCCCCGTATGAAATAAGGACGCCACCAATCACGTCTGCAGGATAATGGACTCCGACGAATATACGCGATATGCCAACAATAATAGCCCATACTAATACGGGATACTTCCACGAGTCGTTTCGTAGCACCATCGTACATGCTATGGAGAATACTAATACCGAGTGATCACTTACAAACGAAGAGTCAGCAGGATGCAGTATTAACTGATGAACATGGTATGCCACGAATGGACGTGGATGATAGTAGACAAGGTGAAGGATTGCGTTTATGAACAATCCAAGTAAGCAAGAAAAAACAGCGTATATAGCTGTGTACTGTTTTTCCGCCCGTTTTTCTTTGTTTGCAATAAACCATAGGAACAACATAAGTGCGATTACCACATAAGGAACGCTATTAGTGATGAATATCATTCCTTTATCTAGATAAGAGAAATGGCCGGACCAACCGTTAATCCATTGAAATATTTCATAGTTCATATTGTTCATCTCCTTGCTTATATGGTTTTGGTTTCTCATTTAAAATCAAGTTGACCAGAAACAGCATTCTAAGTGTATCGAAGGAACCTGAACATCCTATGAAAATTACGTTAAAAATAAATTAAAAAAGAAAAATAAATGCGAGTTTAGTGCTATAGTCTTTTAAAAATGAAGGCAAAAACAAATAGTAAGCAATTGCATGTGCAAAGGACTCTTGATGTATTTTGGAAGCGACGGTTGTGAAATTGTCCATTCAATCGAAAATATGAAAAAGAAACTAAACATCGTTATCTCTTTATTAATAATTGGACTATCGGGATACGGTATATACTGGGCTTTCTTGATATGAATCGACTACCAAAGGCGATTTAATATCAACAGTTACCTTCCCAGATGAAACTTATACGCTTAAAGCTTATGTTTCATCTGGAGGAGCAACAACAGATTTCAGTGTTCTTGAGATAAATTTTAATAAAGAGAAAAGAAAACCGAAGAATATTTATTGGAACTATCATGAAGAAAAAGCAAATATAAAATGGGTTGATAATGATACCGTAATAATTAATGGTCACCAATTAGAAGTCCCAAGTGAAACTTATGATTTCAGAAGGGATTAGAAGAAAATTATAAATCAACTAACGGGTACGTTAGTTGATTAAGGAAGACAAAAAAGATCAGCGTTTTTATAAAAAAATAATCCAATTTAATAGTAGTATAAGGGCATGTTTTGATAATCTTTTTTCAAAACATGCCCTTTCTATTTATTTATTAAAGTTTTTTGTTTAGGTACTCTATATAATCCTAGTGCTTTTCTAGTTCAATTAGATTAAGATGGATTAGTTAATATTTACTATATGAGAGAAAATGGGGAAAAACTGTTATGAGAAATTATTTTATTTTAGCAGCAAGTGTTATCTCAATTGGATTGCTTGGTGCATGTATGCAAGAAGAAAAAGCAGTAGACAAAAAGGCTCCAGTCGAAGAAAGTGCACATGCTGAGGAAACGACAAATGTTGAAGAGCTCTCTTCAGAAGAAGTAAACGAAACTAAATCTCTTTATACGGTGGACAGTTATATAAAGTCAGTCGAAGAAAACCTTGATGCAAAATCGGAAACATTAATCAGTAATATAAAGGAGTTACATAAATACACCATTTACTCTAAAGTGGAATTATTGGATTTTGTGGCATTTGTAGAAGATCCTTCCGAGTTTAACTTATCCATTACTATGTTCTCAATGGATAGACAAGCTAATGAAGTCTTTAACGAGAGTAAGGATTCTTCTATCTTTGCAGGTAGTCTGGGTATGATTGAAAATGTAAGATACACCCACCTTTTAGGTAATCAAACAGATGACTTTTGGGATTTCTACGAAAAAAATGAAGAGGAACTTAACCTTGCAGAAAAACAAGCGTTTGCTACTTGGGTCGCAGATTGCTGGAAAAAAGCAGATGGACAAGCAATCACATTGCCAGCCTACTTTTCTCTTCACGATGATTATGAATCCTTTGATTTAAAGAAAAATCAGTGGGTTACAGATGATGAGAAATGGTCTTATTGATACATTAATGTATATATGGTTAATTACCTTCATACCATTCGTATGTTTAATAGTATTCTCTCTTACAGATATTCTAGAATTCATACCAAAATTGGCAAAGATGATTACTTGTTATATTTTTATTATACTGACTGTCTTTTCTTGTGTTTTTTATAGTGAAAAAAAAGGGCATAATTGAAAAAGAGGATTATGATGCTTTTAATATAAAAATCAAAGAAGGGAACATAAATAAATAACGACGATTGGAATTGTGAAGAGATACACTTAAACTAACTGGTGCGTTTGCTGAAGATCGGAGCTGTCTTTAAGGCAGCTCTTTCTTTATGCAACTAAAGGGGCAGGGTAGTTCAACAAGCATAGTGTCTTCGTCTGTGAGGATTATTTCTAAAAAAGTTTTTTAATGGTAAAATTAGTTAGGGGTGATTTTATTGAATAGAAATAAAAGTTTTAAATTTAATTTTATAGTTTCTTTAATTTTTCTCATTTTAGGTTTTATTTTTATAAATATCTTTACCAATATAGTACCTACCATTATTCTTTTTGGTTACTTCTTTCTGTACTATCTCATTAGTGGCCTTTATCGTTTATCCCAACATAAGAAACAAAACAGATCGAACTCCTATAATTAAATTTCATACCGTCTCATTTGCATCATAGTTTGTGTCAGCTCTTCAATAAGTCTTATGGAACTATCGGGCAGGTTAGCATTCCTGTAGTTCGTTATTTTTCAGCTTTGAAAAAAATAGGGCTCCTCAGTAAGATATGAGTAAGACACCACTCTAACTCAGATCCTTAGGAGGAACCCTAATATGAAGTTTAAAATGCAAGATAAACAAAATCAACTAATAGAAAGAATTTCCGATAAACACCTTGTTGTTGGAGTGGATATTGCCCAACAATTACATGTGGCTAGAGCAGTGAATTTCCGTGGAATTGTAGTCGGAGATCCACTTACATTTGAAAATAATGAAGATGGATTTGCTAGTTTATTAAAATGGATGGATAAGCTTCAAAGATTAAATAAACTGGAGGTAGCCATCGTGGGAATGGAACCTACAGGCCATTACTGGATTAATCTTTCAAAATGGCTGTTTAAACAAGGAATTGAGGTAGTAACGGTAAACCCTCACTTAGTAAAAAGGAATAAAGAAAACCGTGACAATACTCAGTCGAAAAGTGATAAGAAAGATGCCCTGGTCATCGCTGATATGGTGAAGAACGGTTACTACGCCTTTGTCAGGAACACTTCAGAATCATTTGAAATACTTAGGGTCCTTATGTCTAACCGTGATGTGGTAGTTAAACGACTCGTTAGCACGATTAATCAATTAAACCGTTGGGTGGATATCGTCTTTCCCGAACTCAGGCAAGTATTTAAAGACATTACTGCTAAAGGGGCAATCGCCACACTTCGTTTATTTCCATCTCCAATGGAACTGCGTTCCCTGAAACCTGATGATGTTGTTTCAGGATGGAAATCAATAATGAAGAGGCAGCCTGGATTAAAGAAAGCTCAATTACTTCTTCAGTTAGCTAAGAAATCTGTCGGCACAAGACAAGCACTTGAAGCGTATAAATTTCATTTGGAACAATTATTAGAGGAGTATGATCTCGCAGTCTTACAACTCGAAAGAGTGGAACAAGAGGTTAAGGATGTATTAAAACAAATACCTTTTGCCAAGAAGCTGCTTGCCATTAAGGGAATTAGTGAAATTTCTTTAGCCGGAATATTAGGTGAAGCAGGAGATCTAAGTGGTTTTTCACACGGTAATTCTTTACTTCGGCACGCTGGGTTGCATCTGGCTGAAGCAAGCTCTGGTAAGTGGAAAGGTCAAATTGTCATCTCTAAGAGAGGGAGATCCAGGCTAAGACGTTTCCTTTACTTAGCCACCATGAGCCTTGTGATGAATAACACGGAATTTCGAGCTATTCACTCCCATAATGTTAAGGTTAAAAAAATGAAGAAAATGAAATCGATTATGAAATTGGTAGGTAAGCTAGCCAGGATATTTGTTGGAATAGCACGCAGAAACGAGGCTTATTGTGCAGATAAAGTTCAACCTATTACTGAACTGGTTGCGTAGTTTTAAAGGGGGATTTTTAATTAGGTTCTCGAAGAGAAGCTTCATAAACTAATTTTCATAGACTTTTTCTTTTTACGAAAGTTGACTTATTCGTAGGATTTCAAATATGTACGGAGTACCAGATTTCTTCAACAAAAGGGCACTGACCCATCAGGTTAGCATAACTGGCCTCCACCCCTTGGATAGGCATGACGAAGGAATGATAGGGCAATTGACCCGTTGAGACATGGGAGGGAAAGCCTCCAGGGGCGGTGTGGAGAATGTACATTATATGGTAAAATGTGGGGTCTTGTACAACTCCTTTATTTAACTATGCCTTCACGAAATCTTCATGTCCTGAAATCACTCCATTTAAACGTGACCTTACAATCAAGGGTTATGAAATCCTGCGAATAAGTGAGCATTCGAGAGATATTCACATCAAACTGAGGGAGTTGAAGAGTGCTCTTTGACCTTTATTCAACAATTGGGCAATATTCTCGAATAAGAGGTTAAATTTGATGGTTGACTTCATAGTTTATTGTCTGTTATGTTTACGGAAACACAAGAAAGCTAGGTGAAGAAGTTCGGCATAGCAGAAGTTTAATTTTCACGGACTTTGTTATGACTGGAAAAGAGTAAAAAAATCAATGTGAAGCAAACTTAAATAAGCATTTTTATATGTTTATTTAGTGTGCCTATTGATTTTTTACTCTACGGACTTATTCTCTTTTTTAACCGCAGAGTAAACCTCTGCGGTTTTTTGTGTTTTAAAATTTTTAGGAGGATGTTTCATGAAAGATTTATTAAACCAGTTGTACGTACCTTCACGATTTGAAAAAGCAGATAAGGTTTTTTGGCAAGATCCTTATATTGCCAAACAATTACTAGAAGCTCATTTAAGTCCTGATACGGAAGGAGCTAGTAGAAGTTTTACGTTTATTGATAAATCTATTGATTTTATTCAACAAGTTGCTCCAAGAAAATCTTATCAAAAAGTATTAGACTTAGGTTGTGGTCCAGGTCTTTATAGCGAGCGTCTTGCAAAAAAAGGTTATATGGTAACAGGGATAGATTTCTCTGAAAACTCAATTCATTATGCCAAAGAACAAGCAAAAGAACTAGGACTTGATATTGAATATCGCTATGAGAATTATATGGCATTAGATGATTCAAATATCTTTGACTTAGCCCTATTGATTTATTGTGATTATGGTGCCCTTGCATCAGAAGATCGCAGTAAATTAATTTATAACATTTGGAATAGCTTAAAAAATGGTGGACAGTTGCTATTAGATGTTTTCTCGCAAAACAAATTTGATGAGTTCAAAGAAGAACAATATTGGAACCTTAACGAAAATGGCGGTTTCTGGTCGGAAAATCCTTATATAGCAATCGGTAGAAATCTTAAATACCCTGGTAGGGTAACATTAGAGCAAACAACGGTGGTTACCGATGATAGAACAGAAACTTACTACATTTGGTACCAATTCTTCACAAAAGAATTATTTATCAAAGAGGTTACTACTGTAGGGTTTACTGTAAAAGAAATTTACAATGATGTTTCTGGTGAAACTTATAATGAAGGTAGTCAAACAATCGCCTTATTGTTAGAAAAACGAGAATAAATTGAACTAAAAGGAAGAAACGGGCGCTATTCTTTAATAAAAATCGCTTGTCTTAATGAACTAGCGGGTGCGTTAACTGAAATCGGAGCTGTCTTTAAGGCAGCTTTTTCTTATTGAACTATCGGGGCAGGTTAGTTGAATAAATACATCCTTCATCGTTAATGGCTCCTTTCGTATGTAGCTCTGCACTTGTTTTTTAGTTTATGACTAACGGACGTAGTATTTACAGAGAAGAAAGCGATAATTACATGAGAAATATGTCCTCAGCTATTTCGATTTCGACCGAAAAAAGCGATTTGGAAAAATTCCAAATCGCTTTTTTTATAGTATTACTTTTTAGGTTTCTTATTTAAAATAAAGCGTAGTTCATTTATATCATCATCAGATAGGGTATCTTCCTGAATGAATTGGACAAGCATGGATTTCAAGGTACCTCCATAGATACGGTTGATGAATGATTCGGTCTCGGCACGCCGGCACTCTTCCTGTGTATAGAGCGGGTAAAAGGTGTAAACTCTTAGATTTTTATTGACACCTACTACATCTTTTTGAACTAATCGATCGAGAAGAGTGCGTATGGTTTTCGGCTTCCACTGGCTACTCTCCTGTAAGGAAACGATGATGTCATTTGCTGTTTGAGGGGCTTTATCCCAAAGCACGTTCATGATTTCCCATTCTGATTCTGATATGCTAGGAATGTTTTTCTCCATTTTTCTCCCCACCATTTTCTTTATAGATTCCTAAATCTTTTAAAATTGATAAAGTGATTTCTCCCGCCTTGCTTCCAGATGAACCATCTTCATTTTGTATATTGGTAGCAAAGAAATAAGTATTGTTCTTCGTCTCTACATATCCGATAAACCAACCATTGATGTTTTTTCCATTCACTGTTCCTGTGCCTGTTTTCCCTGATAGTCGAGCTTCCTCATTCTTTTCTAAGAGGAGGGCTTCCTTCACAGCTTGGCTATGCATTTCCTTATATCCCAATTGATTGTAATAAAAGGTTTGCAGCAGTTGGACCTGCTCGACTGGAGAGATCTTCAATGAGGATTCGAGCCAGAATTCACCCAATCCCCCAGATACATCGGAATTTCCATAGTTTATCGCTTGTAGATTGGATTGTATTGTTTCGAATCCTGTTCTGCGATCTAATGCTTGGAAATACCAGTTTACAGAATTTTGTAAAGCAGATGAGACATCGTGATCCATATTCCAAGCGTCATAGGGTTGCTTCGTCCCATCCCATGAAAGGGTGGATTCTTCGGGAGATATCACATTTGATTCTAGTGCAAATAAGGCACTATAGATTTTATATGTGGAATCAGGTGATACCCGCAATGTACTTTTCTCTTCATTATAAATGCGATATTGCTGTGCGGCATGATCATATAAAACAAAGCTTCCTTCATACCCTTTAAAGAATTGATGTAAATCCTCGGAAACCACTCCATCATTATTAAAATAGTATCGGTCGTTTTCCGTCGCAAATGCGGAAACGAAAGGTAATTGGATTGTCAAAATGATACTGGCCAGCACATAAATAAAGACGCTTTTTCTTATTGAGTTTTTTGTGGAATGTTCATAGGCAGAAATTCGTTCAATTCGTTTTTTGATTTGAAGCTTCGAACCATTTAAATGTGTCACCATCTGTAGTTTACTTGACCGTTTTGAAAGATCCAAAAAATTAATGATTGTATTTCCATATTCACTAAATGAATGATCATCTAGTAACTGTAAAACAGATGCATCACATGCGATTTCCCGATCCAATCTCATTTCTCTGAAAGCGAGCCAGACAAGGGGATTAAACCAATAAATGATTTGATAGAACATCATCACGTAATTTGTCAGCAGATCCTTGTTTTTATAGTGACTCAGTTCATGAAGAAAGATATACTCGTAATTTTTCAGGCTAAGCCAGTCTTCATGCTGGGAAGGTAATACGATATATGTTTGAAAAAGTCCGAATATCATTGGAGATTGGACTCTTTTTGAAATGACAATCTTTATTGATTTTTTAATCTGTAGTCTTTTTTTGCATTCTTCGAAAAGCACGAGAGCTTCTTGGTTGGAAAACGGAGAAGAATAATTCTTTATCCTTCTAAGTGTGAGCCATCCACGAACCATAGTAAAGGTAAATAAAAGCATCCCTGACATCCATAAACCCATCACCCCAATATTAAGTAAGGACAGGTCCGGCCGATTGACCGATACAGAAAAGTCTTGGATTAGTTGCAGGCCTTGTATCATATCAGTTCCAGTCATTTTCATATTAGAGCTGGGTGCATTAGCCTGATATGTATCCCCACCGCTAAAGAGGGTACTAAAATTATATAAATCAGTGGGTATGAATGGAAGTGCTAAAGCCATAAAAAGAAACATCCACAAGTGATAGTGCCATTTTGCTGTTAATCGTCTTCCAAACCATTTTCGTATAAGCAGAATAACAGCAACGGAAAATGAAGACACCAATAGACCTATTATAAAATGGGTTAAATACATGTCCTTCAATACCAACTCTCTTGACTTTTAAATTTTAAAAACAGGTATATAGCATATTTATATTGGCTTGAGGGTGAAAAAATAAAGAATTGACTTTAATTGATTACATATGTAATACTGTACTACAGATGTAATAAGACTACAAATGTAATCCGTAAAAACTCCTTGTTTTTTTCAATTCGTGCATAAGTGTCTAATCAAATAATCAGGAGGTCTGCATCATCATGAACAAAAGATAGGGTGGAAGAGTTAAAGATCCGGCTGCTATCCCAGGAGAATACATAATAAATATATTTTTAGAAAGAGGTTGAATCTTATGAAATCATTGAGCAACATTTTTAGTACTTCCGCATTCAGAAAAATTATGCCTGTTCTATTTCTTTCATGTGCAACGCTTGTAGGTTGTTCAAACGATAACGTTAATACGGAATTAACTAAACCTAAAAAACAAGAAACTGCCGATAACCATGCTTTTGCTAAGCTTGAAGAAAAATTTGATGCTAAACTTGGTGTCTTTGCGTTGGATACTGGCACAAACCAAACAGTGACCTATCATCCAGATGAGCGTTTTGCATATGCATCCACTCATAAGGCTCTAGCTGTAGGAGCACTTTTACAACAGAAATCGATAGAAGATCTTAATCAAAGAATTACCTATACAGGTGAGGATCTTGTTAATTATAATCCGATTACAGAAAAGCATGTCGATACGGGGATGACTCTTAAGGAGCTTTCTGATGCTTCTCTTCGATACAGTGACAATACTGCTGGAAACCTTATCCTTAAACAACTGGACGGCCCGGCTGGATTTAAAAAGGCACTGGAGGAAATCGGGGATAAAGTCACCAACCCTGAGCGAATTGAGCCAGATTTAAATGAAGTTAATCCTGGTGAAACGCATGATACAAGTACACCAAGAGCACTTGCCACTAGTCTTCAGGCTTTTACATTGGGAGATGCACTTCCAACTGAGAAACGTGAACTTTTAATAGACTGGATGAAAAGAAATACTACTGGAGATGCGTTAATTCGTGCTGGAGTTCCGAAAGGTTGGGTAGTGGCTGATAAGACTGGAGCAGGCTCATATGGTACGCGAAATGACATTTCGATCATTTGGCCATCAAAAGGAGACCCGATTGTTCTTGCTGTCCTTTCAAGTCGTGATAAAAAAGATGCCGATTACAATGACGACCTTGTTGCTGAGGCCACAAAAGAAGTAATAAAGGCCCTTAAAGTCAAAAATAAATAGAACGTTAAGCAGCCTTTTTTAGTAGATTCATTCCCAAAACGATTGTTATGGCCGTGGAAACAGGGACTTCCTAGCTTCAACATTCAATTTTAAATGGTCAACCAGTAGAAAATCACTGGTTGACCTTATTTTATTTAGCTACTGGTTGGGGGATTAAGACCGAATTTTCCTCGTAGTATGCTACTGCTAAACCCTATTAATCCTCCAACAATCGCTGGAATGATCCACCCTAGTCCGACATCATACATAGGAAGAATTTCATTAAAAAAATTATTAATGGAAGAAAAGTGTATGCCAGCTCGATTTAATCCATCAAATAAACTGACTATAAATGTTAGAAGTAAGCTTCCTTGATACACTTCAGCCTTCCCTTTAAATAAAGAATGGAAAAATGTCAAGAATATTAATACAATGGCTAATGGATAAATAGCTGTTAAGAGAGGAATGGAAACAGCAATTAACTGGGTTAGCCCAATATTGGCAACTATGGCACTAAAAATAGATAAACTAATAGCAATTTTTTTGTAAGGTACCTTTGGAAATAGTTTATGGAAGAATGAAGAACAGGATGTAACAAGCCCTACGCTTGTTGTTAAACAAGCTACTGTAATCATTAACCCTAATAATATCCCGCCATAAGCCCCAAAATAATAATCCGAGACTTTTGCCAAGATGGTGCCTCCATTTTCCAGGTGCCCAAGTTTTTCTACACTTGAAGCACCCATATAAGAAAGAGCTGAATACATGGTTGCCAGGAGAAAGGCAGCAATTCCAGTTGCTTTTGCACAAACCACCATAATTTGTTTTTTTGTTTTAGCACCTTTTTCTTTAATGGCATTAATGATGATGATGCCAAAAACAAAAGAGGCAAGCGTATCCATTGTTAAATAACCTTCTCTAAACCCATTAAAAAATGGTTGAACTGAATAATTCTTAACAGGTGCTTGAAAATCTCCGATTGGATGTTTAAAAGCAACCACTACCAGGATTCCAATGAACGTTATCTTGATTGGTGTTAATATTTTCCCGACAATTCCGACAACTTTCGCGGGATTGATCGAAAAAAGGCACGTAATGCTAAAAAAGATGATTGTGAAAATAAGTAAAGGTGCAGAGCCAGGATTGTCTGATAAAAAAGGTTTTACACCGATTTCAAAAGAAACGTTTCCTGATCTAGGTAAAGCAAATAAAGGTCCAATGGCTAAATAAAGAACGGTTGTGAATACAATACCAAATACAGGATGGACCCGGCTTGCTAACGACTGTAAATCATCTTTCCCCGAAAAACCAAGTGCTAACACACCAAGTAACGGTAAGCCAACTCCTGTTAATAAAAACCCTGCATTTGCTGGCCAGACATTCATTCCTGCTGATTGACCAAGCATTGGCGGGAAAATTAAATTTCCTGCCCCAAAAAATAGAGCAAATAACATTAAACCAATTACTAATATAAATGAAAATGGTACTCTAGTAGCCAAATTAAAACCTCCATGAAAGAACTGAATTTTACTATTAAAAAAAGAAATAATTTTCAAAAAATTGATAACAGACTAAATACATAAGATTGTATTATGACCTGATAAATTGATTTCAATATAAATTTTAAGTTTCTCCTTTTGGGCGGCCTTATTTAATATGCAATAAGGTTCTTTTTTTACGACAAGCAAATTGTTGTTACTACCATGATTACGATTCAAATGATAATCGCTATGAAATGCAGAAAATTCCCCTACTTAGCCCCCTATTAGTGATATGTAATCATTAACTAAAATACCATTTTATAACTATTGGTATATTGTAATACATACTTCTTATTCTTTAAAGGACACAAAGGAGGAAAAAAACAAGAAATAAAGTTGTCTTTGGAGGGGGATAAAAGTGGCAGCTGTGAAAAAAACAGCGTAATAGATTAGTGAAACAAGAATTAAGGAGATTTAAATATAGAAGAGAATTAATGCAGACATAAATTAAGGAGTGTTTCCAACTCGCTTGAAAATGCAAAAATGCGTGTTGAGAATAATAGGACACTTAAACATGAAAAAGACTTTTAAAAATTAATTGGAATGTCATCTGTGAAACATGCATAATTTGCTTATTACGTTATCGGGGATATGATGGTAGTAGTCACTATAAATAGCTAGTCAAAAGAGCTTAGATTGGAGTCTCCAAGCTCTATTGACTAGCCTTCGTCTTTTATTCAACTAATCTTCTATTCTTAAGGGATTGCATAGACTTCGACAGTGAAGTTTTCTCCATCGGTGTTTTCCGGTCTGGCGATGTAGAAATCTTCACTCGTTTTGATTTCTGACTCGGACCCGTCTGTAAGATCATAGAAAATCGTTTCGTCGATACCGAAGCTGATGTCTTTCATGACATCGAATTTTGCATCTTTAGGACCGTCGATGATTTTCCATTGTAACTTGGTCGCGTAAGTAGGGATGTTCCCGATCGTGAAGTTATCACTTGATCGGTTATCCTGGCCGTCCTGAGGCTGACCTTCCGATCGGATCGTCGCGATTTTCTCAGGAGCTTCGACATCCACATTAAAAGCATCCCCATCCAGAATCCGGTCATAGGCGTACCAGGCACCAAGCCATGTCCCTGCAGCACCGTTCGAATCAGCGGAAATCATTCTTACAGAAAAATTATCCGATCCGTTCGTCGATGAACCTTCCCAGGTGGAAGCGAAAGGATATTCGTCACACTGCTTTCCTGTCCGATCCTCATCTCCGAACTCCCGGTCACAAATCCTTCTTGTCTTGTTCCTATTACGGTTGTATTCATCCTGATGGCGTTTTGTATACATCCGTGTCAGAGTACTTTCTCCTACGGCTCCCGGTATGTTCTTTCCAACCATTTGAGGCTTTGTCTGTTCTGGGTGGTCCATAGCGTCCTTCCAATGCTGGCCGGCTTCAGTTAGCATTTTGAATTCCGGCTTCGTGATCGGGACATTGAAGACCGGTGTGGCTTTGCTGAATACGGCTCCTTGCCGGAAATATTGATTTGGGAAAGCGAACATGTATTTTGCAGAGTCATAACGGACGGTCTGTTTAATGCCATCTATGCTTTTTTTGTATTTCCTTGCTGAATGGGTAAGGGTGAGTTTCGGCCAAAACTCCATGTATCCCAACTGGTCAGGATTTGAATCAGTTGCTGGGGGTGTTTCTGAGGTGAAGATTTCTGTATCGAAGTTCGTGTTTTTCCAGTGGGCGATCGTTCGTTCCGTCGGTGGATAGCCGGGATCCTCTTTACAGTCACCTGCGTTCAATTTCGATTCACATACCATATCGATTTTTAACTTGGCTCCATTTAATGCTGGATCGGTCACGATGATATCGTCAAGTGTATAATAGATTCTCATGTTCCGGCTTTGGTTGGAACCATAACCTATTTCCGTGAATTGAAATTGAACCCCTGCGTTTATACAGATCCCTGCGATGCATTTTACAGGGACTTGATATGTCGCCACATGGGACCAACAGAAGGAATAACGGTTCTTGATATACCCTGTTTCTGAACTGCTGTCAGGACTTCTTCGGCATTCATCTACAGTCAGGATATGATCATAGTCAAATTCCGGGGGCACCCATCCGACCGCGGTCTTGATCGGAGGTGCCAAGTTCGCTCTGTATGTCGCTTTACTTTGCTGGTCGACCTCCATCAATTCATCCAATGTCTGAATGCCTTCTTTTTGCTGGACTTGATCTTGTTTGATTTCAAGCTCCCCGAGGGATTTGCCTTGCTTCATCAGTTCGGTTGCCTGCTTGATCTTGTCGTCTGGGACCCAGTACCCTCCACCTGCTGAAGTTGCTTGTGTCTGTACAGGTGCATAGATGCCAAGGGTCAAAAGCATGACAAGGACAATTGTAAAACAACGCTTGTGTAACCGGGACATTACAATTCCTCCCTTATTGAATAGTAACAGCTGTTTATTACCCATGGACTAGTGCGCTATTAGCTCGGTGCGATTTAAATCGCTGATAGGTTACTACAAAATAAAATGTTTGACAATACATTCCAAATCAAATAATGCTATCAACCTACATTTTTTACCAAATGCTTTTTAAATAGGAAGATGGTGGCCAATCCAAAAGACCTGATAATATTAATGACAATAAAGATGCTGCAATAAATAAATTGGTTAAAAACAGAGATATGTTTAAGGCGATTGTACAATAACACTCGAAGCAGGGATTGTGTTCTTTTATATGTAGAAAAAACAAGGTAGAGGAGACTAATGATTAAATGAAATATTTTGAACGTTCAGATTCCAATGCTTCTCGTTCATTATTGTGAAGTGGTTCGCTTGAATGAAAGGGTGATTAGTTCATTACCGGGAGCTGATCATCAGCAATTTATATTTAAGGGGCGGTTTCGAATTGAAAAACAGCAACAATTGGATATTAAGCTTCGTTAGTTTTTTTACAGATATGGGCACCTATATGGTGACTCCTTTAATCCCAATCATTCGTCTGGCCCTTTAATTATTGGGGTTATAGATGGTTCATCAGAAACCTTGGCAAATTTTTCTCTGGTCGTCGTTCGAATCGTTTGAAAAATAGAAAAGGGTTTGCTTTGTTTGGTTATGGCTTATCAGTTTAGGAAGAATATCTTTGATTATTTCAGTTTCTGGGTCGGTGTTTTCATATGGAAACTGATAGATTGTACGGGAAAGGGGATTTCTTTAAACATAATACCGTGTCAAACAACATAATTTTATTAGTAAAGGGAGGCCAGTTAGATGAATAACTTTGATTCAATTTGTGAACAATTTGCTACTCTCCTAAAAGGAAAAAGTAACGTAAATCAAGGTAGTTGTTCTGTATCATTACACCGTGATTTTAAGGTGATAGTTCAAGGGCGCCAAAGCAGTTCTGTTGTGCCGGCAGGAGTCTTATTTGAATCATTGGATCAAAGTGGTAATGCGTTAAATTTGGCTGAAATCGCTGTTTTACAAGAAGAGATTCCTAGTTTTATTTATTCAATTGTCCAACAGGGTTTGATTGTGAGTGCCCTACATAATCACTGGTTATTTACTGAACCTTTAATTATGTATGTTCACATTCAATCTATTGAGCCTCCATTAAATTTTGCAAAAAAGATGGTACACTCATTTTCATTTTTACGCAGTTATCCCGTTGCTTAGGAAAGTTTTAGTTATATGAAAAGGATTCAATTCTAGTACAAGTAAAATAGCTCACTACGAGTATAGTGTACAAAAGATTTTCTTTAACAATCGGGTGCGATTTTTTACTAAGAATTGATTTTCTTAATGAACGAACGAGTGGTTTAGCTGAAGGTCGGAGCTGTCTTTAAGGCAGCTCTTTCTTTATGCGACTATCGGGGCAGGCTAGTGAAGTGAAATAACAATCTTTAGTAATTTTCATTTTGTTATAATGAAAATAAATTCTTAACGATTATTAGGAGATAAAATGTTCAAAAAAATTAAAACCTGGGCGAGGAATCTAAAACGACAGATTTTTATCCTTTACTTTGCTTGTAAAGATCCAAGAGTGCCTTGGTATGCAAAAGTATTTACGGCTTGTGTTGTAGCTTATGCTTTCAGTCCGATTGACCTAATACCTGATTTTATACCCATTCTTGGCTACTTAGACGATGTAATTCTCGTTCCAATAGGGATAATGATTGCATTAAAGCTGATACGAAAGAATGTATTGACCGACTGTGAAGTTAAGGCAGAGGAAATGATGAAAAACGGAAAGCCGAGGAATTGGATAGTGGGCTCTATAATAGTATTGATTTGGGGCTTGATTATAATATGGGCTATTATAAATATTTATCGCTTAATGAAATAACGGGTGCGTTAGCTGATCATCGGAGCTGTCATTAAGGCAGCTTTTTCTTATGGGACTAAAGGGGCAGGTTAGTTGAAGAGTGCTGTTTGATCTTTATTCAACAATTGGGCCAGATTGCTGAAGATCATTTAAAAAGAAAGTTCGATATTTGTCGATGAGATTTTGAGGGATTGTACTTAATCTAAAGGACAGAATAGTTGAAGAAGGAAATCAAGTTTATATATATTTTGTCTATCAACTTTCCATGTAATGTAATCCTTCTTTCTATCTTTTTATAAGATTAAAATGGAATATTACATCAATTGGTTCTAACTCCCCCGAAAGTAGCAAGATAAGCGAATAAAAAAAGCAGTACCACCGCTATAAAAGTGTTGGTACTGCTATATTGATTGACAAGTTTTTATTAATTAGAACGTACTTGCTATTTTAACAGCTTTTTCAAGCCCTGCAGCAATAATCTCCTCTGCTTTATCTGGGAATTGATTGTGACCTTCAATCACTATTTTCTCTATATTTTTTACACCGAAGAAGCTCATCATACTTGCTACATATTTAACAGCCATTTCTACTTCAGCTTTTGGTCCTTCAGAATATACACCGCCACTTGCGTTTAATAATGCAATTTTCTTATCTCCAATCAGACCTACTGGACCTTCTGGCGTATATTTAAATGTTTTGCCCGCGCGGTTTAAATAATCAATATATGTGTGTAGTACAGCCGGAATTGTTAAGTTCCATAATGGAAATCCAAACACAACTTTATCAGCTGCAAGGAATTGTTCTAAATATTTATCAGCAACAGTTACTGCTTTTGCTTCTTCTGCTGTTAAATCAAATCCTCTACTAGCCTTAAATGTACCGTTAATCATATCTACTCCTACATATGGCAATTCTTCCTTGTATAAATCAAGTTCTACCACTGTATCATTTGGATGTGATTCTTTATAGCTTGCTAAAAAAGCCTCATATAATTTCACACTCACCGCTTGGTTTGCGGGGCGATTGTTTGCTTTTACAAATAAAACTGTTGTCATTCTCTTTTCCTCCTGTTACTCACTCTTATGTTGTTATATATTTATTCACTAAAAAGGGAATCCTATTGTCTTTACAATATCTTTTTAAAACTATATTCCATGTCTCCACCTAGAGCTTCAGCTGTATCACCAGTTTCTCTGAAGTCATGTGTATGAATCTTCTCAAACGGACCAAAGTTTACCTGCTTATAAAATTCATAACAAGGGAATCCGTCATGTGCACCTTGAATATCGACAGTACCCTCTTTTTTGACATGTACCGTTAATAGATAATCAACGGGAGGTGCATATTTATTTAATGGGTTGCTAGCACTTGCACTCATTTGAAATTTGACGTCATCTGACCCCCATACAACATCAGTGCACAAGATGCCTTCCGTATTAGCTTTTCCTGTTCTTTTATTAACGGAACCATCAGGAGTTGTGATTCTTTCTGTTGTTATGCCCGTATTCGCATATGTGAAAATTTCTTTTTTGTAAAAATCTACAACTACTTCTTGTTCCACTCTAGAACGCATAGCGTTTACTGCATAAGGTGTAAATTCACGTGCATCACCTTCGAATTGGATTATGTTTCCCGTTTGAATATCTTTCTTAGGTTCAGTCCAAGACATTGGAATAAATACACTTGCTCTAACTTTAACGATATTAGTCATGAGACACACCTCTGTAATTCTTAATTTTATTTTGGGTAATAATAATATTGACCCATTGAGCAAAACAGATCACAATTTCTTTCGTATGATCAATTGCTTTTCATTTAATATTTGCTGCTGCTTGTAATCGTCTATTTAATTTTTATATCTAGATTGTCGTTTTAAAACTGTATTCCATTTCCCCAGCTAGTGCTGCCGGAGTGTCACCAGTTTTTCTGAAATCATGTGTATATATTAATTCAAATGGACCGAAATCTGTTTGTTTATAAAATTCATAACAGGGGAATCCATCATGGGAACCTTCAATATATGCAACCCCACTTTTGTTTAAGTTTATAGTTAATACATAGTCAGCTGCAGGTGCTGCTCTATTCAAAGGATTGCTGGCACTAGCACTCATTTTAAAAGAAACTTCATCAGTGGCCCACATAACATTAGTACATACAATATTTTCTGTACTTGATTTTCTTTTTTTATAATCAATAGAGCCATCAGGATTTGTAACTTTTACAGTTACGATACAAGCATTTGTATATGTGAAAATTTCTTTTTTATAAAAATCAATAATCACTTCTTGCTCTAATCTTGACCGCATTGTGTTTACAGCGTATGGTGTAAATTCACGTGCATCACCAGTGTATTCGAATATCTTTTCTGTTGCAGGATCTTTAATGGGCTCCAACCAAGCATACGGTGCAAATACACTTCCTCTAATTTTAACGATGTTAGCCATGAGAACCCTCCATAATGTATTAATTTTGTTTCGGTGAATCCAATTTGTTTATAATTGAATTATAGTCAACTTGATTGACTACAATACGTATAGTACAATGGGTTTCGAATAAAGTCAACCTACTTGACTTTATTTAAGGAGGTTTTATGTATGAATCATGAAGTATTTAGTGAATTGGATCTTACATCACTTTTATCATTATCCTTTAGTACATCAATTAATGAATTACATGACAGATTGAGTGAATTGGGATTTGGAGATATTAGACCTGCACATGGTTTTATGTTTAAATGTATCACTCCCAATGGAGCAACAGGTATAGAACTAGCCGAATACTTAGGAATTACAAAGCAAGCTGTGAGTAAAATGGTGGATTATCTTGAGAAAAGTGGCTATGTAATGCGCAAAGCTCATCCCACTGATAAGAGAGGGAAAATTATTGTTTTGACCGAACGAGGTTGGTTAGTTGTGAAAGCAAAAGAGAAGATATTAACTGAGATTGAGCAACGTTGGATTGAAAACATAGGTGTTGAACGCCTGCAGATGCTCAAAGAAGATTTAACAAAATTAGTTTATGAAGAAAATGAAGATAAACTATCATCAAGGTTAAAACCTGTCTGGTAATTATAGAGTTTATAAAGGGAACTTTTAATCGTGCTTAAATTCGTACTAACAGTACAGTATTCCTGTAATAATTTAAATTAGCAGCAAGTTTTGTGGAGAATTGTACGGGAGCGTTAGTTCAAGAAAAATAAGCTAACATCTGTGTTTTTATTTTCGTTGTTCCATTAAGGGCGCGATTCTTGAAGAAGGTTCGCTTTTCTTAATGAACTGGCAGGTACGTTAGCTGAAAATCGGAGCTGCCTTTAAGGCAGCTTTTTCTTATGGCACTAACGGGGCGGGTTTGTTGAACAAGTTAAATAGAGAGCATTCTATAATGAATGGTTTTTATCTTTCTCATAATTTGGTGATGGATTGGAGTGTGTTAATATGCGGTCTAATACCTTTTTAGTAAATGGCATAAAGTAATTAAGTATTAGCCCCCCTAAACAAACGGTTAATAAAGTTCCAACGCCAATGGGGCCATTTAGGATCATTGCCATTAGCAAGAATAAGAGGTAAATGATTGTTCTCGAAAAAAATATATTTGTTCTAGTTAATTCTTGTATGATTAATGTTAATCGGTCAACTGGAATCGGTGCAAAATTTGTATGTAAATATGTTGCAGTTCCTAATCCTATAACAACTAAGCCGATTCCAAAACAAACAACTTTGCTGTACCATAGTTCAGGTGTTATCGAATTGTGCAATAAAAAAAGCCACATATCAATACCAATACCCGTTATAAATGCGGTTAACAACCCTAAAAATTCTGGTCTTTGTCTTTTTAAAAATGAATTACAACATATTAATAGTAGAGCTATTAGTATTTCCCAACTTCCGACAGTAAGCCCCACATTTATGGACAGTCCTACCAAAAGTGCATCAAAAGGTGAAGTTCCAAGGTCTGATTGTATAGTGAAAGAAATACCAAGAGTTAATAGTAAAATTCCTAAGACATAAAATACATATTTCACTGTACTCGACCCCTTTACATGTTTTTTTGTTGCAAACGCAACAAAGTAAGGTTACATTTAATATATGTTATTTTTATTGCATTTACAACAAAATTTTAAGCCGTGGAGTTAATTATGAAGGAAATTCTTCGTGAAATTGGAATGATAGCAAGGGCATTAGATCAAGAAATAGAGATAAAGAATGGGAGTTTGTTAAAAAGGGAAACAAGAGAAATTATTGATTATATGAAGGAGCGACATATTTAAATGACTAAAAATATAAAAAAGTGTACCCTTGAAGATTCACGTGAACTTCAAGAAATTAGTTATGAAACATTCAATGAGACATTTAAGCATCAGAATTCAGCCGAAAATATGAATGCCTATTTGGAAAAGGCATTTGACTTAATACAATTAGAAAAAGAATTATCGAATAGTTCTTCGCAATTCTTTTTTGTTTATTTTAATAATGAAGTCGCTGGATATTTAAAGGTCAATACCAATGATGCTCAGACTGAACAAATGGGTGATGAATCACTTGAAATCGAGAGGATTTATATAAAGAAAAAATATCAAAAACATGGGCTTGGTAAATATCTGCTAAATAAAGCAATGGAAATTGCGACGGAAAGTAATAAAAAGAAAATCTGGCTCGGCGTATGGGAAGAAAACGAAAATGCTATTGCTTTTTATAAGAAAATTGGCTTTGTTCAAACCGGAGCCCACTCTTTTTATATGGGTGATGAAGAACAAATGGACTTTATAATGACCAAAGCACTTCTATAACTTGTTTTGGAAGGGGGAACTATTATGTAAAAGTGAATAAGTATAAGCCCACTTTTATTTCCCCCTCAAATGCAAGAATTAAAGAACGGAACGGAGCTGTCATATTGGCAGCTTCTCTTCAGTTTGTAAAGGGTTGTATATAAAGTGCAGGGTGCGTTGGTTCATTAGAGCTGTGACGATCAGCTCTTTTCTTATGGAGCTAACGGGGCATGTCAGTGGAATGAGGACCTGTGTTTTAAAAATCCATGTTTTGCCCCGCAATTATTAGTTCATTGGCTAGAATTACGGGGTGTTTTTTTATAACCAAGCCTTTTTTAGGAGCTCCACGCCAAGCGCGATTTCCTCACAAGAAAGATTACTGAAACCAAGTTTGATAATTGGTTTATCGGTATTATTTTTAATGAAGTAGAATGAGGTGGGATACACTTTAACACCATGAAAGGAAGCGCGCTCTATTAGCCATTCTTCTGAACGTTCCAGGTGTACTTTGATTAATACATACAAACCTGACTGCTCACCGATAATGGATATATGTTGATCGAATTGCTTTTTTACTATGGATACCAAGTGCTGCATTTTTCGTTTATAAACAAGACGCATACGTTTAATATGACGATTCCATTCTCCCTCTTCCATAAATTTAGCCATTGCGAGCTGGCTTAGAAGTGAAGTGGTACTCTCGAAATGAAGAAATTGATTTTTATAACGGTTTAAAAGCGGCTCTGGCAACACCATATAACTTAACCGAATTCCCGGAAGAAAGGACTTTGAGAAATTCCCTAGATAAATCACTCTTGCAGAATCAATGGAAGCGAGAGCTGGAAATGGCTGTTGTGTATAACGAAATTCACTATCATAATCGTCTTCGATCATATACCCTTGCATCTTGTTAGCCCAATGAATAAGCATTTGCCGTTGTTGAATGGACATGCTTACCCCATATGGACTGTGATGGGAAGGTGTTACATAGATTAATCGTGATTTGATTTGTTCCAATTGTGAAAAATCAGCACCTGCCTCATAAACTGGTAAAGTTTCAATCGTAAAACAATGGAATTGAAAAGCTTCCCTTGCGCCATCATATCCAGGGTCTTCTACTGTAATGCTTGGAAAATCATCCTTCAGTATTTGTCCAAGATTGATAAGCATTTGTTGGGTACTGCTGCCGATAATAATGGCATTTGCATCTGTTTTCACCCCACGGGATTGGAGTAAGTATGTGGCAATTTGTTCACGTAGGCACACCTCACCAAAGGGTTCCCCATATTGAAAACTCTCCTGTAACGTTAATACTTGATTGGCAATCCTCCTCCAAGTTTTCAAAGGGAAATGTGCTTGATCTACGGCACCCGCCCGGAAATCAATGAGGGTAGGTGTCACTGGCTCTCTTTGCGTTTTATTATGAGGAATTAACTCTTTTTGGGATAAAAGTGGCTCTAATTCATTTACAAAATAACCTTTTCTCCCTTCTCCACGAATATAGCCTTCAGCTACAAGTTGATCATAAGCCATTAATGTCGTATTCCGACTTACTTGAAGGGAATCTGCCAGTTGACGGATGGAGGGCAATTGTTCATCGGCAAGTATGTCCCCCCGTTCAATATATAACTTAAACTGCTCGTAAATTTGTTTGTATCTGGGGGAATCCTCCTTAAAAGCAAAAATGGCATTTATCATTTACGATCTCCTTTGACATGTATATTTATTTAGAATTGTACCTTTTTATATGTCAGTTTGTATATTACCATATTTTACAGATGAGTTTCTCAAGTAGAAATGAGACTTAGTAAAAGCCGCTATATTGTGAATGGAATAATATTGACGGATGAAAGGAGATTTTTTATGTATATCCCTAAGCAATTTGAAATAAAAGAATTAGCAGCAGCCTACGATGTAATACAGGAGAATGGTTTTGCAACATTGTGTTCGATGCATGAAGGCGTGCCTTTTGCTACACATTTACCACTGCTGTTGAATAAGGAGAAAACCTATTTGTATGGTCATTTTGCTCGTCCGAACCCTCAATGGAAAGATATTGAAAATCAAACAGTCTTGGCAGTCTTTCATGGTCCCCACTGTTATATCTCCTCTTCTTGGTATGAGACGAACCAAGCGGTACCAACATGGAATTACGTGACTGTTCATGTATACGGCGAAGTCGAACTTATTGAGGATGAACAGGCGTTAACGGATACCTTGGAAGACATGGTATTGAAGTATGAAGCCCCTGATAGTTCATACAATTTGCAAGATTTAGATGCTGACTATCTCGCTGGGATGAACAAAGGGATTCAAGGCTTCAAAATAAGAATCAACAAGATAGAGGGAAAAGCGAAGTTAAGTCAAAACCATTCAGCACTTCGGCAAGAGCGGGTTATCAATCAACTGGAAAAGATCCAAAATACAGATGAGCAAAAAATTTCCTTTTTAATGAAGGCAAACCTATAAAAGTGGCGTTGAATGTTACTGCACTAACGTGAGTGTTGATCCAATAAGGATTTACACTCTTTTTGTTGAACTTCTGTTACTACCGGAGCGGATTTCAATACCATGGAGGAAAAATTGGAGCCTTTTAAATAATCCAATCAAAATGTTAAGTCATGTTACGCCGTATGAATATTTTTAAAAAGGTATGCATGTACCGGGTTAATTTAACAATCATTATATAAAATATAACAAAAAATCAAGGTCCCTTTATACGGATATAAAATTCCAGAGTTATTCTTAATTTACATCCAGAGGGAGGGATCGGAAGTTGTCAAAATTTCAGGCCATAACTTCTTTGTTCATCTTGGTATTTATCATCATTTTCGTAACTTATAAAATCACAGCACACTCATCCCAACATTCCACATCCAACCGCCAACACATTCAAGTACAATTGTTAGGCGTTAATGATTTTCACGGCCAACTAAACAAATATCAAATGGTTTCAGGAACCATGGCAGGGGGGGCTGAATACCTGGCTGCCCATTTAAAAACATTTATACAAGAAAACCCAAATACACTGCTTGTTCATTCTGGTGATATGGTAGGAGGAAGTCCTCCAATCTCTTCTCAATTTAAAGACGAACCCACGATTGAATTTTTAAACCTCCTGCACTTTGATGCCGGGACACCTGGAAATCATGAATTCGACCAAGGCGTAAATGAAATGAAACGTCTTATTCATGGAGGATTCAATAAAAAAACAGGTTATTTTCAAGGTGCCACTACTTCTTACAGCTCTGCAAATATCATCGATACAAAGTCGGGTACTCCTTTGTTACCACCGTATGTTATTAAACAAATTGACGGAATTAATATTGGATTTATCGGTGTCGTCACAAAAGAGACTAACCTGTATGTGGCACCTGAAAATCGAAAAGAAGTAGAAATTACGGATGAAGTTTCAGCTATTAACCGAACCGTTAAGCTTTTAAAGGAAAAAGGGATCAAAGTAATTGTTGTACTTGCACATGATTCAGCCAAATCAGATCAGTCAGGAGCAAATTCCAGTGGAGCTTTAGTGGAGATGGCTCCAAAAATCGATGATGAGGTCGATGTCATTTTTGCCGGTCACAGCCATGAATATGCCAATACCGTTGTAGCCGGCAAACTGATCGTTCAAGCTTATTCCAATGGGAAAGCCTTTTCTCAAGTAAATCTTGAAATTGAACCACATACTAAAATTATTGTTAAGAAACAAGCAAAGATTATTGTCACTTCACATCAACATATAAAACCAGATAAAGAAACGGTTGCTCTTTTAAATAAATATAGAAAAAGATTGGGGAGCCATTTTAATCAGATAATAGGAGAAATGCCTGAAGAAATCTCACGCAAACAAAATGCAAACGGTGAATCCCCATTAGCGAAAATGATTGCAGAATCTGAGCGGGAAGCCATGGGGGTTGATATAGCTTTTGTCCATCAAGGAGAAATGCGGAAGAATTTTAAAAAAGGGGAAATCACTGTAGAAGACCTTTATACAGACTTGCCTATGGATCATAGTGTCAGTAAGTTAATCTTAACAGGGGACCAAATAAAACTTGCATTAGAACAGCAGTGGGCGAAAGATTATGAAAATAGGATACAAACGGTTGGTTTAACGTATAATTGGGACCCAAACGCTCCAATTGGCAACCGCATTGTTGCGCTGAAAGATATGAAGGGTCAAGAGATTCAGCCAAACAACGAATATGAAGTAGCGGTTAGTAATTATTTAGCTTCAGGCGGTGATAACTTCACTGCATTTGAACAAGGTAGGCTCGTGGAATCCGGTCCACAGGTTGTCACTGCACTTATACGCTATATCCAACAGAAGTATCCCCATGAAACTTCTCTCCGTTCATTGAAAGAATGAAGGGGAAAATACAAGGACTTGCATAAGTGTCTTTTGAGGAAGATGAAGCTGGAGGAATGAATGAAATGGCTTTAGGGATAGCAAGAGATATTGAATGGCAATGGGTATTAACGAGAAATAAAAGGTAACTACTTATTCAAATAACAAGTGCTCTACTTCATTAAGGGAGTTGCTTTGGCAGCTCTTTTTCTTATGGAGCTAAACGGGCAGTTAGTTCCATAAGAATAGGATTCCAAAAGATCGTCATTAGAGTCAATCTTTTTCTTTTCACCGTTTCAGATAGAAAAGTGACTATCTGAAAGCACGCAACGAAATTTATCGTAATAATATTTCATGAATTAGAAAAAAATAGAGGAAAGGAGGGATTGCGAATGTTTGTGAAAAAGTGGGTAACAGGATTTGCCGGTGTACTTGCGATGTTTGTAGTTGTGACAACACTAGGCTCACTCGGTGTATTTGCCGAATCCGGTGTTGTAAATCAGCCTATGGAGACGAGGAAATCGATTGAGGTCGAGTTGAAAGATGATTTCTTTAATCCGAAAGCCATCACCATTCCGAATGGAACAGCCACAACGGTGATATTGAAAAACAAAGGCAGTAAAGAGCACACCTTCACAGTTGAAAAGCTCGGCATTGACGTTGAGATCCAGCCAGGTGAAGAAAAAAACATTACCGTGAATCCGAAACAGCCCGGTACATATGAACTGATATGTCGGTACCATTTCCAGGAAGGAATGGTTGGGAAAGTAATTGCCGAATAAAATGCAGGGCCAATATGGCCTTGTTTTTTTTAGGCTCTTTTCGTAAAGATTATTGTTTTTAAAATGAAACGATTTAAGGTTGATTGGAGCGGAAGTGCGAGACTCCTGCGGGAGCAGCGGGACAGGTGAGACCCCACAGGCGTTTACGCCGAGGATGCTCACCGT
Organism: Peribacillus aracenensis; assembly: GCF_025175645.1. Lineage (NCBI taxonomy): Bacteria > Bacillati > Bacillota > Bacilli > Caryophanales > Bacillaceae > Peribacillus > Peribacillus aracenensis. Next base: position 5,857 of record NZ_JANZMJ010000005.1, on the reverse strand, counting down.
CCGCCCCGCGGAAAGCGAGCATCTGGAGGGGAAATCAACCACACCTCACTACTTGGTAAATAGCAACAAAGTATGCGAAAACAGCCTTTTTTTAATACTTCCTCTGCGAATGGACTTTTCTACTTTGTATGATCGATTAAGTTTTAGCAAGGTTTTTTATCAAGCTTATTTTTCATTACAAGGGATATTGATGCTTGGATTAATAATAATTGTTCCACCTCTAATAAATGGTAAATAGAATAGAATGTAAGGTAACGTATAAACCATTTAGAATGAGGTGGAAAGGTGTATTTTTTAAAACCTATTTCTGATGAGGTTCGTTTATCTCAAAAAATATTCAATAAACATAAAAAAACGATGAAGCTCATTTTAGTGTCGATTTTTTCTTGTATGGCTGCCATTCTGCAGGCTGCCGGAGCAGTACCAGGGATAGGATATTGTATAAGTCCGCTGTCCACTGCACCTATCCTGTTATGTTCCATGTTTTCCATTCCATTTGGAGCAATGTCCTACTTTCTGACAATTATGCTGTTATTCATCCTACAGCCAACGGAAATAATTGCATTTCCTTTTACAACAGGATTGTTAGGACTTGGAATAGGGGCATCTTTTCACCTTTTTAAGATGAGGTTAAGTATTATTGCTACTGGTGCCATTCTTTTAATGTTAGGAATTGTGAGTTTAATAGTTATTTTTCACTTTCCAGTTTTAGGTCCGGCCGTCTCTGTTTCCTTTTCATTTCTTATATTTGGCTTTTTATTTGCCTTCATTTATAGCTGGTTATGGGTTGAAATTGCTTTAAGCCTTTTTAAAAGACTAAAAATGATTAGAATTTAAGGCTCTTTTCGTTAAGAGTGTGTTTTTAAAACGAAACGATTTAAGGTTGATTGGAGTGGAAGTGCGAGATTCTGCGGGAGCAGCGGGACAGGTGAGAACCCCCAGTTTACGCCGAGGATGCTCACCGCCTGCCACGCGGAAAGCGAGCATCTGGAGGGGAAATCAACCGCACCAGATTACTTGGTGAATGGCAACAAAGTATGCGAAAACAGCCTAATTTAATAATTCTCCATCACATGGTTCTAATTACAAATCCATATAAGCGATTTATCAAGATTAAGTGGAAATGTATTGTATTGATTATGGAACTATTTCAAAAACAGTGCCTTTGTTAAAATCAGTCACTTTCATAGAGCCATAAGCCGCCAAATATAAGCTGGTTTGATTCATATTCGTTCCCAAACTAACATAATAGGCTGATTGAGACCCAAAATCATAATCGGTTTGTATCACACTAAAATCATTTTGTTCACCATTGGGTCTTACGGTGGTATAAGCTAAAGCCCCTCTAACCCAGGGTTGAGAATCTTTCCGGGCAAGATCGGTAAACACAACGCTTCCCGTTAAACCAGGGATTGCATTCCCCATATAGGCTTGCACTCCTGTAAGTGCAGTTCCTCCAAACTTATCAGGTCTGGTATCTTTATGAAAATAACTGGTTAGAGGCTGAAGACGACTCGCTGAAAGTGTTACTGCTTCATTGTAATAAGCAATTGTTTTCTCATCCAAATTATTATTTTCATTGCACCCTCTTATAGTCGAAGTAGGAAAAGCACCTTCCCAACCTCGCCAGCCAAAGTTAATGAATCCCTCTTTGTCAGCTTCAGAATTCATGAAAGAAGCTTGAACAATCTCAGTAACCGGTATTGGTTTATAATGAACGAATGAAAAAATCGACTCAACCAAATCCTGTCCGACACCCCCTGCATATTTGATATACTGATTATAAAACCTTTGAAATGAAACTCCTGTTATATTGCGCACCCCTTTTGCAATGACCGTAAGTGTTTCCTGAATAGGCAGAGGAAGTTCATTAAAACGTGTAACAATGGGTGGATTATTGAAGGATATGCTCTTATCTACATCGATTTCAATTATTTTACCAGCTATCTCCATATCATCTTGACTTAAATTAAATGGATCATAGCCTGCTCCACCATCACCGGTTGTTAAAATAAGTTTTCCGGTTTCAGGTGAAAAGTTTAAGCTATTGACACCATTATGATTAAAAAATGGTCTTCTTATGTTAAGTAATGTCCGTCGTTTTTGAGGTTGACCATTCGATTGTAAAATCCATTCTTCAACTGTATTAATATGATCATATTGAGTTTCTCTATTTATCCACTTTAGGTTTAAAGTTTTGGGATCACACGGGTTAGGCCTAAAATGTTCAGTAAGGGCCCCTGGACCTTGTGTTCCAGCTACTGAATAATGAAGATAAAACAAACCGTTATAATAAAATTCTGGATGAAACGCTAGCCCCACTAATCCACGTTCATCATATCCCCTACCTGAAACCCCTTGTTCAGAACTACCTAATTTTAAAATTCGCGGGCGAATATCTAAAAAAGTCCTAATAACTCCGTTTCCTATGTAAAAGATCTCTCCTACCTGGGTTGCAATAAATAATCTTTCAATTGAGTCACCTGGAAGTATAGTTGTCTTTAAAACAGTTGGTAAATTAATATTACTTACAATGGGCCGTAAACCAACCTTAACTTTTATCAAATGACTTTGCACTCCTTCTTATTGTTTTTCTTAGGCTCTTTTCGTAAAGATTGTTGTTTTTAAAAACTAAACGATTTAAGGTTGATTGGAGCGCAAGTGCGAGACTCCTGCGGGAGCAGCGGGACAGGTGAGACCCCACAGGCGTTTACGCCGAGGAGGCTCACCGCCCGCCACGCGGAAAGCGAGCATCTGAAGGGGAAATCAACCACACCACATTACTTTGTAAATAGCAACAAAGTATGCGAAAACAGCCTTTTCTTATAAGAATATGATTAGAACCGTCTATTAGTACCAAATCAGGCCGCGAACCTGATAAGGCAATGCACTACTTTCCGCATGAGCGTAATTAAACTAAAAGAGTGCGTTAGTTGCGTTAGTCGAACTAAAATAAGTGAAATTTATAAGAATGAAATAAATTCAAGCTATTCCATTAAAGGACGCTATCCTGAAAAGGATAAGCGATTATTTTCATATCAGGGCCATTTAAGGAGGAGCATCAAGAAAACCTGTTTACAACAGTAAGCGTTCTGATACAGGTCATATGAGACACATCTATCGGGATCTTGAAAGCATGTACTTAAACTAACGGGGGAGCTTAGTGCAATAAGAAAATCAAAAATTGGGGATAATATTAAAGGTATTATCCCCAATGAAGAGTGAATTTTCTTTTTTTATTAGGCTCTTTTCGTAAAGATTGTTGTTTTTAAAACGAAACGATTTAAGGTTGATTGGAGCGCAAGTGCGAGACTCCTGCGGGAGCAGCGCCCGCCCCGCGGAAAGCGAGCATCTGGAGGGGAAATCAACCACACCGCATTACTTGTTAAATCGCAACAAAGTATGCGAAAACAGCCTTTTATTATTTAAATACTGCTGATAATGAATAATCAGAAATGATTGTTAGACATTACCTAAAAGTTGGAGTGAGAAAGTGGAAAATCATGTTACTTACCTTCTAGAACATTACGGGTACTTCGGAATAATATTTGCTTTAATTGGAGGTATTGTAGGACTTCCTATACCCGATGAGGTTCTTCTTACATATATTGGTTACAATGTGTTTCAGGGTAAATTATCTTACTTAATTTCAATAGTAAGTGCCTTTGCAGGAGCAACGGGGGGGATTTCGCTTAGCTACTTCATTGGTTATAAATTTGGGTTGCCTTTATTAGAAAAGTTGGGACCAAAACTTCACATAACCGAACAAAAAATTAATAAAACAAAGAAATTATTCAAGAAATTTGGACCTTATCTTTTATTATTTGGTTATTTTATTCCTGGGGTACGGCACCTTACAGCGTATATAGCATCTGTCAATCGCTTCCCATTTAGAAAATTTGTTGTTTATGCCTATACGGGTGCATTAATATGGAGTTTTACTTTTATCACATTAGGAAGAATCTTAGGGGAAAATTGGAACAATGTTGAACTATATATGTCAACATACAGTATTTATATAATTACGAGTTTATTGATCCTTTCAATATTCATTTATTTTTTATGGAAGAGAAGAAACCGATTAAAAAGGGGTATTTCATGAAAGTGACGGTTTAAATGGAGGACTTTAATAAAATTATATTTAGTGCTTATAGAACGATCGGGTGCTTTAGCTGATGATCGGAGCTGTCTTTACGGCAGTTTAGTTCATGAAGAAAATACAAATAATTATTTTTAAAACTTATGGGAACAGTAAACCTAAAAAATATTAGGCAGGTTATATCTTGAATAAACTTTTCTTAGGTCTGTCCATAAGTTTGTTACTATTGAGTGCTCAACCTAATAGGATTAATTCAGCAGAAACTGAATTAAATAATAAGTTAATTTATGATGCACTATTGACTTCACTTGACCTATACATTTCAGAAGAAGTAGTTAATTATTATGGCTATTATAAACAGTACGGTTTATTTGATGCCAAAATCATAAGGATAATTAGGCAAAGTGAAGGTAGTTTTAGTTTTAGGGTAACAGTTCAAGTAATTACATTTGAACACGCTCATAATCCTCCATATGGCAAAGAAACAATCACTTTTGATGTAAGCCCTTTTGGTGTAAAAGTGATTAATTTTGTTCATGAAGGGGATGAAGAGGAAATGAAAATAAATGAGTTTTACAAGAACGTTCTTTTAGATATACTGCAAACATTTAATTTAAGGTTGGAATCCTTTTCAAAATTTAGTTATCAACAACTACTATATAAATCAGAAAAACAAAAAGAATACAAAGTTCTTTCAAATATTGCAACTGACATTATAGTTCATGATTTAAATCCTGATATAAAACCTCCTTATAAAAATGTGATAGACCCAGTTACTTTCATTAAGGGTACCCAAGGATATATTCTGTTTAAAAGGTCCGATGGAACAAATATAGTTCTTCAAGTGGCTATGGAAAATGGTGAATGGGTGGTCGTAGAAAAGAAAAACAAACAAGGGAAGAAAATGCAAAATGAATTGATTTGGTATATGTAATATCAGTATTAGGTTAACAGGTGCGTTAGCTGAAGATCAGAGCTGTCTTTAAGGCGGCTTTTTCTTATGGAACTAAAGGGGCAGATTAGTCCTAGAAGGAAATATTATGAAACTATTGGGGCTTTCTATCCGTAGAATATAGAGTGAGGGTGTGTATGTATTGATGTTTTCACGGTGGACGTTTCTGCAAGGGATTATAGTAATCATTTTAGGAATTCTCGCATTTATAACCAATTATTTTAAGAGAGATATGGCAACGTCAATTCCATCAAACACTTTAAATACAGTACAGATGTTAATGACACTATGCTTTAGCTTAAGATCAGAGCTGTCTTTAAGGCAGCTTTTTCTTATGGAACTAAAGGGGCAGCATTCCTGTTAGAAGGATGTTCGAGGTCTTGAAAGAAAAAGAGCCCTCTTGTATGATGCATGAGTGTCAACGACCATTGACCCAGCATCAAACAAGGAGGACTTCTCTATGCAGTTTAAATGGAATGAAAAAATTAATCAAGTTACTGAAAATACACTCGTTGTTGGTATGGATATTGCCAAGCGTGTTCATTACGCTTGTTTTGTTGATGAACGAGGGCGCGTGATAGAAAAAGCCTTCGCTGTTCATCAATCAAAAGAGGGCTTTGAACACCTGTATGAAAAGATTCGTCAAACGATGAAGGAAGCTAAGAAAACAGAAGTAATTGTTGGAATTGAGCCAACAGGCCACTACTGGATGAACTTAGCTAATTTCTTAGATCATTACGGTATCCCACTAGTCATGGTGAATCCAATGCATGTCAAACGATCGAAGGAACTAGACGATAATTTAC
>NZ_JANZMJ010000059.1:0-8442 GCF_025175645.1 Peribacillus aracenensis | reverse complement strand
TTCTATCACGCGCCCTCGTTCATCAACAAAACAAGCGTAATGAACACGCTTGGCAATATCCATACCAACAACGAGTGTATTTTCAGTAACTTGATTAATTTTTTCATTCCATTTAAACTGCATAGAGAAGTCCTCCTTGTTTGATGCTGGGTCAATGGTCGTTGACACTCATGCATCATACAAGAGGGCTCTTTTTCTTTCAAGACCTCGAACATCCTTCTAACAGGAATGCTGCCCCGTTAGTGCCATAAGAAAAAGCTGTCTTAAAGACAGCTCCGTTCTTCAGCTAACGCACCCGTTAGTTCTATAAGGCCTTGTATTGTACTCTATGTTTCAAAAAAGAACTTATAAGTTCAAATTTTGAATCATTTCTACCCTATTACCAAATGGGTCTCTAAATTCAAATCGTTCAAAATTTGGAATTGGAACACCATCAAGTATTTGTATATTCTCTTTTGTTAATCTATTTTTCCAATATGAGATGTCTTCTACTTCGTAAGCAATATGTGCTTTCGTTTTCAATCTATCAAAATCATCTTCTGTTCCTATATGTACATCTTTATCACCGACTTTTAACCAAAATCCTCCTCGTCCTTTAAGGGATTCGGGTTTTTCGATTTCTTGTAAACCTAAAATACCACAATAGAACTTTTTAGCCTTTTCTTCAGTCTCCTTTGGAATAGTTATCTGAACGTGATGTAATCCTTTAATCATTTTATCACCCCTATGAATTCAAATTTTTCCAAAAACTTCCCCTTTAACTAAAGGATACTAAACTTCCAAAGTAAATAAAACTTTATATTATTTATACAAATACATAAGAATATCTTATGGTTAATGTTTTATACTTATAGTTACATCTTCAATTAACCTGCCCCGATAGTTCCATAAAGAAAAGCTGCCTTAAAGACAGCTCCGATCTTCAGCTAAAGCACCCGTTTGTTTAAGTACAATAATTCACAAACTTACATCAAATAAGAAAAATCCTTTTCATCGACTTCTTCAGGAACTCGCACTTTAAAGATGAGGTATGTTGTTTAAGTTGCTTCTCCATTAGGGTAAACTTAAAAAGTTAAACTCTAGTTGAAAACGTCTTTTTACATTGAGGACATTCTTTACCTAGCGATCGTTGATAAATTTGGTCTTGCCACTCATGTCCGTTTTCACATTTCCACCACGCTGTTTTTCCCGATTTCGGAGTGACATCAAACGGGGTTATATCACCATTTTTCACCGGGTGCCACTCATTAGAGAGCGATGGGTTATCATTTGCTAGGCAATTTTCCTTTGTAGCATATCTTCCACTGCAATATGGGCAGCCATACTGTCTTCCATTCCGTTTTGTTATGCTTGTTTCCCATTCGTGCCCACTCTCACATAACCACCAAACCTTTTTACCGGAATTAGGTGTAACATGATAAGGCGTTAAATCACCGTTTTTCCTCGGGTGCCATTGTGCTGCTATTTCAGGGTTTATTACAGCTAAGTTGTATTCATCACTTGCTTTTTTTCCAGAACAATAGGCACAACCTCTATTGGCTGCTCGGCTTGAAACTACTGCTTCCCACTCATGACCTTTCTGACACTTCCACCATACCTTTTTATTTGAAAAGAGCGTAACATCAAATGGCGTTAAGTCATCGTTTTTTTCTTGGTGCCACTCACTCGCAAGTACTGGATTCAGGGTAGCTAGACAATTTTCTGTATTTACTTGCCGACCACTACAATACGGGCAATTATCTCCTCTATTGCTTCTTTTAACAATCCTTGTTCTCCACTCATGCCCTTTTTCACATTTCCACCAAATATTATGTCCTGCACTAATGGTTACATCATATGGAGTCAACTCGCCATTCTTATCAGGATGCCATTCACTTGCTAGTTTAGGATTTACATTTGCTAGACAATTACTTTCATCGACTTTTCTTCCGGTACAATAAGGGCAACCATGTCCCCTTGTTCTGTGAGTGATAAACGTTTTATATTCATGTCCATTTTTACATATCCACCAAACTTTTTCGCCAGAGCCTAATGAGAAGGTAAATGGGTCCAAATTCCCGTTTTTTTCTGGATGCCATTGTTTCATTAATTCAGGATGGTTTCCAATACTGGATTCTCTTATTTTAAAACGGTATTTTTCAACAATATCAACTCTGTCTTCATCAAGGTTAAATTCAGTTGATATCGTTTTTCCGGTAATATCCTTTATAATGTCGATCAGCTTTGTGAATGCACTTTCTAAATCCTGATGATTTGTCGAAATTTCTATTAGTCCTTTGATATTTAATAGTTTTAAAGGCTCTTCACGAAGACGAATTAGTTTTATCTTTCTTTTTAGAAGCTCACGAGTTTTTCTTTTATCTTCTTTATACCTTTTTTCATGATAATACGCTCCATCATATTCTACGGCAATATTTTCATCTTCAATAAATATATCTACTTCCATCCCATCAATGAGGGTTCGATTTGTTACTTGCTGATAAGCATTTGATAGGTAATAAAAAATCGCTTGTTCTGGAAAAGAGGTAGCGCTTGAGCATTTAGGGCAGCCTCTGCCATTATTACGACTTGAAATTACAGCCTCCCACTCATGCCCTTTCTCACATAACCACCACGCTTTTTTTCCAGAGCCACTTGTTACATCGTGTGGTGTAATTGTACCGTTTTTCTCTGAATGCCATTCACTTGCAAGAGTGGGGTTATCATTAGCTAAGGAAGTTTCTGTTGTAACCATTCTTCTACTACAATACGGGCAACCCCTACCTTTAGCTCGGTGATGAACTGTTACTTCCCATTCATGTCCTTCTTCACATAACCACCATACTTTTTTACCTGATCCTGGAGTTACGTCATATGGTGTTAAAATTCCATTTTTCTCTGGGTGCCATTCACTTGCAAGAGTAGGATGTTTTTTTGCAAGGTTATATTTAGAGCTTGCTTTTTTTCCAGAGCAGTAAGGGCAATTATTAGCTCCAGTTCTTGTACGACTTGATATAACCGCTTCCCATTCATGTCCATTTTGACACTTCCACCAGGCTTTTTTACCTGATCCGGGTCCAATTTCAAATGCCGATACTTTATTTTTCAATGGATGCCACTCATTTTTTAAGTTTGGAAATTTCACTGCTAAACTTTTAGTTAAATCAACTTTATTTCCACTACAATATGGGCAGCCCTTACCGTTGGAGCGATGATAAATGTATGCCTCCCACTCATGCGCCTTCTCACAAACCCACCATACTTTTTTACCAGAGCCAGGAGTAACGTCACTTGGGGTAAGGGAACCGTTTTTATCCGGGTGCCATTGTTGCGATAATTCTGCATTAAATTCTAGAAGTTTTTTTTTATGCTTTGGCATAAAATCACAGCCTTTTTCTTCCATCATAACGCGTATGGATAAATTTTCAAATAACTAATCAAGCTATCACAATCCTATGTATCAGCTGTTTCATGCTATATCAGCCCCAAAAAAGTCAGCTAAGAAAAGAAAAAATATGAGATATATTAAATGACTTTAGTTTAAATTTTCATTGTTATTCTCTAATAAAATCCAATCTTTAAAATAGTCATCATTTTTTAAGTTCAAATAGTATTTTAAAAAACGTACAAACTCTTGAGTATCTACTTCTATATATTGATAATGGTCATAATAATTTTTGAGAAAATCTTCTGCTTTTAATTCTCCGCCATTTTCTTGAAAAATATTCCAGAGCATTGTGGAAGATTTCCCATAAATATAATTACTCTGGTCGTCAGAAGAGTATTTATCTAGTGGTAAGTTTACAGGTAAAGTAAGTTCCTTAAAGAGCTCTTTATCAAAAGAAATATCATTACCTTGATTTACATAAAACAACAAAGTAGCGAGATCTGTTATACCTTCATCCAGCCAGGCATCGTGAAAAGGATCATTACTTATAACCCCATAAAACCATTGATGAGCAATTTCGTGAACGACTATACGCTTTAGGTGTTCAGGACTTTCAAGACGATTATAATTAGAACCTGCTGTTACTACACCTGGATATTCCATTCCTTTTTCATCTAAAATAATATCCAGTTGCTTATGAGGATAAGGTCCAAAAGTATCTTGAAAGTAATTCATTGCTTCGCTAGCCATCTCGCTTATTTCTTTATGTAACTCTTTCCTTTCATCAACCCCAAATACTCTTATTGTAATGTCACCTGTCTTCTTTTGGATCACATTCGGTTCTTTCAATAATGAAATATAAAATTCTTTTAAGTTGTCCCCTTCTAAAACGCCTGTACGTTTACTTGGATACCCATCATTATCGCCGGATGAAATTAGGGTTAAATCTTTTGGCAATTTGTATTGTATTTTGAAATCACTAAATGCAGTATGATAGCTCTCACCTTTAAGCCGATACGCTTCCTTATTCCATTTATGGTTTCTATATGTGGCAATCATAGGATACCATTGTGCTAAAAAATAATTATTTTCATTTTGGGTAAATCTATAACCCTTCTCTGGTAGTGTGAATTCATACTTAATGTCCACAACTACATTTTGATTTGGTTCTAACTTTTCATTTAAAGGAATTGTTAACGTATCCTTTTCAAGATTGAACTTTACTTTTTTTCCATTGAGATTAATGCTTTCAACTTTAACAGTAGATGGTTTTTCTAAGTATGAATTAGTTTCAGTAAACATATTTGGAATAAAGTAAAATATTAACTGTTCCCATTTATCAGTAGAGATATTTTTAATAGATGTAGTTGAATGGATTTTAAAATTCCCTTCAACATCCATTTCCATTTTAATATCGTACTCAGACTCGCTACCTGGAGATAATCCTTTTGGTGAAAACATTTCCTTCTCCTGTTTAACCGTTGAAGTGCTTCGAAATTTCACCTTTTCAGTTCCATATATCATCCATATTGAACCAGTTGCAATTAATAGTAGGCATATAATAATTATTTTTTTAATCTCTTCACCTCATTATATTTCGATTTTAACTACTTAAAGAAAGTAATTCTTCAAAAAAATGTAAAACCCTTCTCTTTTTCTTATTAAACTAACCTGCCCCTATAGTTGCAAAAGAAAAGGAGCTGCTGATCAGCTCCTGATAATGAAGTAAAGCACCCGTTAGTTCATTAAGAATAGGTTGTCGTTGTCAGTCCTTTGAAATCAGAAACCATCTGAAGGAATTTTTCTTTCTCTTCTAAATACGGAACGTGATTACTTTTTTCAAAAATATAAAGTTTTGAATTTTTTAAACCTGCATTTATTTCTTCAGAAAAAGCAAGAGGACATTGGGCATCGTATCTTCCACAATAAACAATGGTCGGGATAGTAACCTGATACAGTTCATTTTGAATGTCGTAGTTTGGCAAGTCATTAAAGGAATAATAATCTAGCCTTTTATGTACAACTTTTCCACTGCTCGGTTTCTTAAAATATTCATCCCATCTTTCTATGTTATATAAAGACATATTAGTCCATTCTCTGTTAGCATTTCTTCGCTCTTCAGTGGTAGAGTCAGGAGATTTTAATACGGCAAAAATCTTTTTTAGTTTTTTATTTAGTGGACTTCGGGGACTATAAATACTGCCTTCGTGTTCCATATATCTTTTAGTAGCAGTTGCTCCTCCAACTAATAGTTTTGTCAGAGATTTTGGAAACATTGTTGCATAAACTAAACCAAGCATTCCTCCGGTTGAATGCCCTGCAAAGCACCATTTATTATAATTTAAAGCTTCTCTAATAGCCTCTAAATCCTTAGAGCTTTCCTTCCTTCTATACCTGCTTTGCAAGAGTTTCCTGCTTCTTTTAAGTTTATTAGATAAACTTTGAATTGATCTACGAAAGTGTCGGCGAAATAATAACCTAATTCATTAAACTCACTATATAAATGGGTAATACACACTGGTTCTCCTTTTCCTTGGGTAAAGATCTCAAACTTTCCACGAGATGTACTTATAAACATTCTCTCCCACATAACAATCCCCCTAAAAACAAAAAATGTATATTATTGTAAATTCTACGTTTTTTAGAGGAAATCCTTCCAAGTTACTGTTGAACTAAACTCCCTCAATAAACTAAACACAATCTCTCGATTTCTCTAGAATTCTTTGAATTTCATGGTCATATCATTAACAGTTATTTATGTAAGCTCGGCATCACTCCTCAAGGGTAGGGATTTATCGAAAAAAGTGTATGCTAAACTAGCCAATTATAGGAAAAAATTGGTTTAAGCAATGTAATGATCGCACTTTAGGATATCCACATGTCTCATGGAGGTCAACCCTCCCATGTCTCACAGAGTCGATGCTCCTACATTCCTTCGTTCAACCTTTCCATGAGGTGGATGTCGGTCATGCTGCCCCACAGGATCTAAGCCCTCACGTTAGTTGCTTTGCCGACTAATCCGTGCTTCACTTTTAAATGAGTGTTAATTAAATGACCGTGTAACCTTAAATTCGATGAACTATGCGACTGTTTGATGTACCATAAATGTTGCCATATGAGGGATATCCATTAACATCTTGTCTTCTTGAAACGTAAATTGTTTTTTACCGATTGAAAACAGAATTCGAATAAGCTTGTTACACAAGGCTATCAGAGATTGCATTTTTTTTAATGGATTCTGAGCACGTGTTGTGTAATATATATGGAGAGCTTTAAAAGCCTTGTTCTTTGCCACCAGTATCATGGCTGCCCGGAATAAGAGAGCCCTCAATTTCTTTCGTCCCCGTTTGGTAATCTTGGTCTGACCTTTGTGCTTTCCGGATGTGTTTTCTTTTAAACTTAAACCTGCTAATTTTACGATTTGTCTAGGATGCTGATAGTCTCTGAGGTCGCCGACCTCTGCGAAAAACCCTGCTACTGTATCTCGACCGATTCCTGACACCTCTAACATCTGTGTGACACCTGGGATATGGTCTAATAACTGATCTAATTGATGATCTATTTCTTCGAATTTCATTTGAATAAAATCATACTTCTCTAGTAAAGCTCTCAACTCTAATTTCGCCATAGCTGCCCCTTGACGAATACCAATCGAACGATTGGCTGCTTCTTTAAGTGCTCGTATTTTCTTTAAGCCTATACTGCGTTTTACCACTTGTCTTAGGGAAAGTAAGAGCTCTTCATCCGTATACTTTACAAGTTCATGTGGCAAAGCTTCTAGCTTTAGAAAATGAATAGCTGCCTTGCCTTCCCAACTTTTGAACACCGTCAAAAATTCGGGAAAGTAACGATCAAGCCAGTTATGAACTTGTCCCTGAACGACCTGTAAATCAACGTTGAGAAGATCGCGAAGTTTTTTGGCCACTCGGAGTTCTGCATAAATTCCTTGTGGAATTGTTGGTTCGGCGTATCTTCCGTCCTTGACTAACTGTGCGATGACTTTTGCATCTTTCACGTCATTTTTTGTAGGTGAATTATCGTCTAATTCTTTACTTCGTTTAACATGTAGTGGATTGACAGATACGAACTTAATATTATTCTCTTTTAGAAGATGAGCTAGATTTAACCAGTAATGACCAGTTGGCTCCATGCCTACAATCACTTGATTTAGCTTGAACTCTTTAACAAGTTGGTTAACCCAATCTAGAAACGAATGAAATCCTGCTTTCGTATTTTCAAAGAAACACGTTTTACCCAGTTCCAATCCTCTAAAATCTTGTGCTCTCGCGACATGATTGTGCTTGGCGATGTCAACTCCGACAATTAAGGTTTCAGAAGTAATTTGAGTGATTTTATGATTTTGGTTATAATTCATTGTGAGGCCTCCGATAGATGTTTTTGTCCTTTTTAGCTGGCCAGCTCTGGACACATTCATCTTATCAAGAGGTCTTTTTTCGTTCAAACCTCATTTTCAGTTATTACAGGAATGCTGCCCCTATAGTTCCATAAAAAAAAGCTGCCTTAAAGACAACTCCGATCTTCAGCTAACGTACCCGTTCTAAACACAACAAATAGTTGATTATTTGCATTTAAATTCAAATGTATTTTTTTCTAGACATATTGCTTCATCAAAAGTTTTGAAAATAATATCAAAACGCTGACTGTATGGATGCATAAATACTTCGTACTGAACCCGACGTTCTTCATGAGACTGCCTTAAATAATTGATATTGGTTCCTCTCTCAACAATATCACGGCTCGACCTTCTCATTAATTCCGTTTCACCATCTGTATAGAAGTAAATTTTTAAATCAAGTAAATCTGGATTAATAAATGCGACACTCATTCCTTCTACAATCGTTACTTTGTTTTTCGAAGAAATTAACTCACTTTTCATATAATGCGTATCTATTGTATATAAATCTAAACCATCTTTAACCATCTGAACTGGAGTTAGTATAGTTTCATGGACACATTTTAGTTAAGTCCTTACAATGATTTTTGAGAGGATGTGTCCGTCTTGGAACGTAAGAATACAGGTAAAAAATATAATAATGAATTCAAGAAGACTATTG
>NZ_JANZMJ010000058.1:0-8826 GCF_025175645.1 Peribacillus aracenensis | reverse complement strand
CCGCAATACTAAGTCCAAACAACACGGAGAAGAAAATGATCGCTAGCATATCGCCTTCTACCATGGCTTTAACTGGATTGGATGGCACAATGTGAACGATTGTATCCACGAACGATTCATGCTGCTTAGTTTCGGCTGTATCAACATAGGTAGAAATATCAGTTTGTTCCAGCTTGTCCATATTCACACCAGCACCAGGCTGGATGATATTCGCTGAAATTAAACCAACAGCAATCGCTACCATAGTTACCACAACAAAGTATGATATTGATTTAGCACCTAGTTTACCTACCGCTTTCAAATCACCTACACCAGCAACTGCAACGATAAGGCTTGAAACGATGATTGGCACTACAATCATTTTAATCATTCGTAGGAAAATGTCTCCGAATGGCTGTAAAAAGTTTTGGGCCGTCTCACTACCATAAAAAATGGCACCAACGATAATCCCTAGAATTAAACCAATGAAAATTTGGCTAGCTAAACTTAGTTTGAATTTCTTCATTTACTTTCCTCACCTTCCATAAAGTCTTTGATGCAAAAACATTTTTGTCTCGGTAAGGGAAACAAGATACTAATAAAAGAAAGTAATTTTTCTTTTTTTGAAAAACTCTGTCTTTACGCCGAAAAAAAAGACACTTCATGTGTCGATTTCTTATTGGCGTGAATATTCACACATGTTCCCTTAAAGACGCTGACGAGGTTAGCTGTCGGGTTAGGAATTGGAAACACAAAGCCCTTTCATTTCTGAATTCACCCCTAGCGGATAAAATCCACAAAAATGGGTCCCCCGTTCTTGGAATAAGATTAAGCGAGTTAACTTATAATAAAATATTATACTAAAAATGATAATCTGTAAATATTTATTCGCATCTGTTTATAAAAAATCTTTAAATATGTCTGAATATTCTGTATCAATCGCTATTGTATCTATAATTACTCTTCCCAATTTTTAGTCAATAAGTTATATCGATATAATTAATGAATAATTTTACATCACCTCTCTTGTTGAAGAACGGTTATTTTTCCAAAATGCCAAGTAACAGATATCTTACTTTTTCCCTAGAGGTGAATTTTTTATAAGTTGCAACTTTCACTTTTTCAAATTGAATCGGAGTAATAAAATCAGAATGGTTCTTTACTGCCACATCCGGCTTCAGCAGGATGACGTCACCTACAGACGGTCCCTTTATGATTTCCTGCTTTCCTTCCGCTTTAAGCCCTTTTGTAATGTAATGTTTATCCACATATCCTTTTTTGGTCAATTTGTAAATATAAGGATGTTTTTGGTAATTTACTGCCTCTATAGGTACGGAGGGTACACCAGCTTTCTCATTGGTTATTACAGTAAGATCCACTTTGGATCCCACCAACAAAGGTTCCGTTACTTCATTTTCCGGTTCGATTAAAGCCTGAAATGGAAATCTGTTATCTTTTTTTATCGACGGCTCTTCAGCTGGATAGGAATGGATACGGCTTATCGTTCCTTTCAATGCCTTTTTTGAATCAGAGGAACTTGCTTTTATAGTCATGCCCACTTCAGCCTTTTTCATTTCCTCTTCGGAGAATTGCCCTTCAATTGCCATATTTGTAGAAACAATGGATATGATGGGATTGTTCAGGTTTTTATTGATATTTTTAACTACACCATCAGCCTCGCTCGTCGTCACGATAGCATTGGACTGCTCCTCAATTGAACTCAATTTGGCGTCAAGCATTTTCACTTTTTCATCCAAACTGTTTCTTTCCAGTTCCTGCTTGTACATTTCTTGTTCAATGTTACTTTTAATAAGATCCGTAGAGTTTGTCGTTAAATCATTACTCAAGTTTTTTTCCACCGATTCATCAATGGCCGCTATTCCAGAATCACTGGTCAGGGACCCTTGATATGACCTCAGCTTGCCTATGTATTCTTCAATCCCCGCAATTTCTCCCACAGCTGCCGTTTTTTCCGCTTCTAAATCCGCTTTTAGCGCATCAAGTTCGGTCGTCTCATACTCAAACAACGAAGAGCCAGCCGTAATCGCATCGCCTTCTTTTACAAGGAATTTCTTAAAATCATTTTTCTTGGTATCAAAATAGATATCATACTCTTCTACAGGTTTAATTACCCCATTTGTTTGAATAGTAACCGTAATAGTATCCTTTTTTACCTTTGTCCAGTTTTCAACGAAAACAGTTCGTTCCACTTTGCTTTCTTTTTTTTCAAGAAGGTATATGTTAACGGCTATTAAGACTATCGACGCAATCGAGACCGCTGCTATTTTCCATTTTCCGCTCATTCTTTTCACCCGCCTTATACAAATACGCCTACTTGGATGTATGCTAAAAAGGCTTTAACAAACCATGTGGCCAGATAGAATAGAACAATCATTAAAAGGACCAAATAATTATTTCGGTCTGAAAATTCCTTTAAATAAAAATATTGCAGAGCAATAATAAGAAATTGAAAAATGGTGATTTCGCTGAAAAAGTGAATGAAATAATCACTTCTGAGAAAATACTGACTGATGATCCCAAATGAAAAAGGATTGGCATCGCTTCCTATATCCATTAAAACGAATAGAGGAACCAGTAATGTTTTTTCCACTAATTGCAAACCAAAAAGAATCATTTGAACGATGACTAATTTTATATATGGGATATCAGTGACGATCCAAAAGAATAGAGCTGCTAAAAATATGTATATGGAAGGGGTGAGTATGCCTGTTACTATATTGCCGCTCAAAATCAGCAACTTTGCTGCTTCGAATTCATTGGCACTCATCATCGTGATTTCTTTGGAAAACGATTCTGAACCAATGCCAAAGTATCCCCCGATGGCGAAAACTATTAGACTAAGAAAATATAAATATAGTAATTTCAATCCAAGCTTTGTGACTGCCTCTGCATTTTGCAGTTGATAACGACTCCGATAAGGCTCTAAAATGCCCTTTAACACTCCGACCTGGTACACCATATGTGGTCCTCCTGAAAAAATGATATTTCATCATATATTTTATCTTATTTTGGAAACAATTGCAGAAATAAGGAATGAATATACAAAAAAAACACATAAGCCTTCCCTCCAAATTAAATCACCACACTAATTTGGTGTTAATGCTGACAATTGAAAGATTTCCTAACCACCGCTTTTGAAACTCATTAACAAATGAAAAAAGAGGCTATACGCCCCTTTCGGTAAAACCTTCATATATTCAGCAAATAATCCTTCATCATTAAGATAAGCTTTGAACCCAATGGACTTCTTTTTTCATTTTTTTCCAAAAACAACAAAAGGCTTTCCAAGATGATGGGGTTTGGTCTAACTTTTGAAAACTCTTCCTGGATCGCCTTTAAAGCTTCCGTATTCTTGTTTGTTTCCATTCCCTCTTCCTTACGTGTTTCCACTTCCAGCATCCTGACGATGATCGAATGGATTTCCTCTTTAGGGCTCATATCCCGCATCGAGCATCCTGGCAGGGGAAATTGTTTCAATAATGGATCTTTATTGTTCTGCAGGCTTGCAATGATTGAATCCATCCGGTTCAATATGAAGCTAGGTAACAATTCCACATCGAAAGCATTTTGTTTCCTGATCAATATTCCGATATATCCTTTGAAAAGGGAATCCAAAATTATGGTGCAATCTGGCAAAAGATCAGCAGAAAGTCCCGGGTATAACTCAATGATTTTACGTTTGAACCAAATCAAGCCCTCTTCATGGATATAATGTAAAAATCTATCTAGTTCTTTGCTGATATGAACCATTTGTTCCTGCATCATCATTTGAATCAAGTTGGTATTTCCCGTCATATGCTCAATGTGGACAGTGATTTGCCTCATGAATTTGTCTTTACTGGACAATGAAGCATCCAGTTCAAGATCAAGCAATGAGTCCGTCAACGCTTCATAATAAAATTTAAAAATGGAGACCAGTAATTCTTCCTTCGATTTAAAATGATTATAAAAAGACCCCTTTGCTATCCCACACTTTTCAGCTATTTCCTGAACGGAAGTAGCATGATAGCCTTTCTCCGCGAAAAGCTCTACAGACTTATCTATGATCATCTTATTTTTTTCTTTCATCAAATTCATCCTATCCCTTAAAATTGTCCGTTGGTGACCGAACGGTCACTTCTTCCAAATTGTATCCCAAAACCCTTGAAACTACAACGTTAACACTACCGGATATTATCTGTTGCAATCATAATCCATATACTATATATTTGAGCTTGTGACCGACTAGTCACAATTTTATGTATGGAGGGTACAAGCTTGAATTCAATAATTAAATTTTCATTAAAGAATAAATTGGCAATCTGGTTGCTTACGATCATCATCGTTGCAGCTGGTTTATACTCCGGTTTAAACATGAAACAAGAAACCATTCCAAGCATCTCGACTCCTTTAATAAGCATCTCCACAGTATATCCTGGAGCTGCACCTGAAGAAGTAGCAGATAAGCTCACAGACCAGATAGAGCAGAAGGTAACAAATTTGCCAGGAGTCGAATTAGTCAGTTCTTCGTCCATGGCTAATGCCTCATCCGTCCAATTACAATATGATTATGATACGGATATGGATGACGCTGTAAAAGAGGTGAAAGAAGCTTTAGAGAAATTAGAACTTCCTGAGGGAGTGGATAACCCAAGCGTATCAAAATTAGAATTAAACGCTTTTCCTGTCGTCGCACTCAGTGTAACAGATAAGAGTTCTGATTTACCAGCTCTTACAAAAAACGTTGAAGAGGTGTTAGTGCCTAAACTTGAAGGAATTGATGGCGTGACATCCGTATCAATTTCCGGACAACAAGTTAATGAAGGCAGCCTTGTATTCGACGAGGAAAAAATGGCTCAATACGGTCTCGATGAAGATACCGTAAAGAAGGTTATCCAGGCCGCAAACGTCAACATGCCGCTTGGCATATATAACTTCGATGATAAAGAAAAAACGATTGTTGTGGATGGAAACATCTCCACATTAAAAGACTTGAAAAATATAAAGATTCCTTTAACCGGCGGCTCTCAAACAGGAACGCCAGCACAAAACGGAACGGAAACCAATCAATCTCCTGAAATGGCAACAGGTCCCGCCCAACTGCCAAACGTCAAATTATCAGACATTGCCGATGTTAAAATCACCGGTAAAGCTGAATCTATTTCAAGAACAAACGGCAGCGAATCGATCGGGATTCAGGTTACAAGATCGCCTGATGCCGATACGGTTGCAATCGTAGACGAAGTAAACGAAGAAGTAACGAATTTCAAGGAAGACTTTAAAGGCGTAAGTGTACACACTACGCTTGATCAAGCCCAACCGATTAAAGATTCTGTTGAAACCATGATCAGCAAGGCACTCTTCGGCTGTCTGTTTGCCGTCATTGTTATCATGCTGTTCCTTAGGAACTTTAAAACGACTCTCATTTCCATCATTTCGATTCCATTATCCCTGTTAGCAGCCCTTTTGGTGCTCAAACAAATGGATATTTCATTGAATGTCATGACACTGGGGGCCATGACAGTTGCCATTGGCCGGGTCGTCGATGACTCCATTGTCGTCATTGAAAATATTTATAGGAGAATGGCTTTAAAAGGTGAACAGTTAAAAGGCGGCGAATTAATACGATCAGCCACTAAGGAAATGTTCATCCCTATCCTTTCATCGACAATCGTTACTGTAGCCGTATACCTGCCTTTAGCAAGCGTTACAGGACCTGTCGGGGAACTATTCATGCCATTCGCCTTAACAATGGTGTTTGCATTAGTCGCTTCATTAATAATTGCCATCACACTTGTTCCGGCAATGGCAGACTCTTTATTTAAAAAGGGACTATCTAAAAAAGAATTAAAATCACATGAAGAAAAACCAAGCAAACTATCTGCATTCTACCGAAGAGCATTGGATTGGTCTTTAAAC
Source organism: Peribacillus aracenensis (assembly GCF_025175645.1). Lineage (NCBI taxonomy): Bacteria > Bacillati > Bacillota > Bacilli > Caryophanales > Bacillaceae > Peribacillus > Peribacillus aracenensis. The sequence goes on along the minus strand of NZ_JANZMJ010000058.1, from coordinate 2,928 downwards.
CATAAGTTGATCACTTTCGGTACAGCCCTTGTATTATTGGTCGGTAGCTTATTCCTAATCCCAAGCATCGGTGTCAGCTTCATGCCCGCAGATGAAGAAAAAACGATTATCGTCACTTACACTCCCGCACCTGGAGAGTTAAAAGAGGATATTGTAAAACAAACAGAAAAAGTAGAAAAATACTTCATGGATAATGACGATGTGGAGACCGTTCAGTACACACTTGGTGAAAGCATGATGGGCGGCATGATGGGCGGCTCGAGTAACTCGGCCCTCTTCTATGTACTCTATGATAAAGACACCGAAAATTTCGGGGACAAAAAAGAAACGGTCATAAAGGATTTAACTGAACTTGATTCACCTGGAACTTGGAAACAACAAGAATTCACGTCAACATCAAGCAACGAAACCACTCTATTTGTTTATGGAAATTCACAAAAAGACATTGAACCGGTAATTGATGATATTCAAAATATCATGAAGAAAAATAAAGATTTAAAAGATGTTGATACAAGTCTTTCCGATGCTTATGAGCAATATACACTAGTTGCAGACCAGGAAAAGCTAAGCGATCTTGGACTGACAGCTGCACAAATTGGTATGTCCATCGCCAATACGAATAAAGATGATGCTATAACTACGATTAAGAAAGATGGAGAAGAAGTCAAAGTATATGTCGAGACAGAAGAAACGACTTTTAAAGACAAAAAAGATCTTGAGAATACGAAAGTTTCTTCACCAATGGGAATGGAAATCCCATTGAAAGAGCTTGTGAAAATCGAAGAAGGCAAAGCTTCCGATACAATCAGCCGCCGCGACGGGAAAATTTATGCCGACGTGTCTGCAACAATCAAAACGGATGATGTGGCAGCAGTGACAGCTGAGGTACAAAAGGAAGTTGATAAATTAGACCTTCCCGCAAGCGTCACTATTGACTATGGCGGAGTGACAGAAGATATCCAGGAATCATTCACTCAACTTGGTATCGCTATGTTAGCGGCCGTTGCTATCGTATACTTTGTCCTAGTCGTTACTTTCCATGGCGGTTTAGCACCAATAGCCATTCTCTTCTCCTTACCATTTACGGTAATCGGGGCATTGGCAGGGCTATTCGTTGCAGGTGAGACCATCAGCGTTTCAGCAATGATGGGTGTCCTAATGCTTATTGGTATCGTCGTAACCAATGCCATCGTATTAGTGGACCGTGTTATCAAGAATGAAGAATCAGGGCTATCTACCAGGGAAGCCTTACTCGAGGCAGGTTCCACCCGCCTGCGTCCAATCCTGATGACTGCCCTTGCCACAATCGGCGCTTTAATACCTCTGGCAATCGGTGCGGAAGGCAGTGGATTAATTTCACAAGGTTTGGGAATTACCGTAATCGGCGGACTTGTGAGTTCTACATTGCTAACACTTGTAATAGTGCCGGTAGTATATGAAGTTATAATGAAAATAGGTAAAAAGAAGAAAAAAATAGTTAAGTAACAAAAAAAAAGAAAGAGGGGATTCCTTATACTAGGAATCCCCTCTTTCATGATTCAACAATTGATCAATATGATCTTAACATATTAGCCCTTCATACTTCCGGCCCTTTTTGACCGAACTATATTCCTTCTTCTTTTAACCTTCCCCGTCACATAAGACAAAACGTCCAGTTCGTCATTTTCAAGGAAATTTATTTGTTTTAAAACCTAAAAAGGGAAGAACCCGCTTCCCTGATTAGTGTTTGGTGAAAGTTTGATCTATCGCATTTGCCAGATCCAGCGATTCTTCTTTCAGATAACGCTTCGTTACGTTTAAATCTTTATGACCGGCAAGCTTTGATATCGTTTGTATATCTATTCCATTATCCACTAACCTTTGGCAAAAGGTATGTCGCAGTTTATGTGGATGCACATTGTATTTTTTTAATATATATTGAACTGACCTCGGAGTGATCCTTTGATTATAGCTTGAGATGAATAACGGATCCGCTTTTTCTTTTAAAGAATAAAGATAATTTTTTACATGTTGTATAGCCGATAGTGTAAGGGGAACGGATCTATCGATTTCACCTTTTGCATTCCTGACAAGTATATAATTTCGCTCTGTTTCCATAATGACGTCACGGCCATTTAAGTCACATAATTCAGAAACACGAATTCCAGTATGTAACAAAAGGTAGACGATGGCAATGTTCCTTAGATTCCCTTCTGCTTCTATATCCCTTAACAGGATCTGCTGCTCATTGATGCTTAAAGTTTCAGGTACCTCAAGCTTGTGCTCCTTAACCTTACGTTCCACAGAAAGCATTACTTGCGGTTTGCCTAAAAATTTAAAGAAGACATTTAGGGCGATATAGTGTTTTTCGATTGTTCCCGGGCTTTTCTTGCAATTTTCTAAATAATCAAGATAACCCTGAACATCTTCAGAATGAATCTCCATCAATATCTTTTGTGTCTGGTCACAAAACTGTGAAAGGACACCAGTATACGTTTTGATCGTATTAGCTGATTTGCCTTGGTCTCTCAACCATTCAGCAAACGAAAAAATCATTTCATCTTTAGCAGAGGTATCCATCGGCTATTCCCCCAATGACAGTTTCAGAACTACGTTAAGTTTAACATATATCCCTACAGAAACGAAGAATTCTGTCCCTTTGTCTTAAACAGATATGGATAATACAGATTGCTGTAAAAACTTAGATGCATTTATAGTATGTCCTACCATTTATACGGCATATAACTTTATTTATGATCCTTTTGAGTCACTACTTTTTTAACCGGTTTAAATAAATAGATACTGAAGAAATATCAACCTCAAAAAAAGACCAGCCGGATGGCTGATCTTTTAAATGGCTTGGCGGCGTCCTACTCTCACAGGGGGAAACCCCCAACTACCATCGGCGCTGAAGAGCTTAACTGCCGTGTTCGGAATGGGAACGGGTGT
>NZ_JANZMJ010000057.1:0-9236 GCF_025175645.1 Peribacillus aracenensis | reverse complement strand
TTCTTTCTCAGTAAAGAGTTTTTTTGGCATTTAATTGTTCTCCGATTCTCCCATTTTTTTCATTATACATAAAAGTACCCTATAGAGCAGACCTTTTTTTAGTGTCTACTCTATAGGGTACAGTTTATACTAAACCGCAACCTTTTTTTGTGTAATTAAAAACAGATATCATGTAAAAGTAGTATGAACAATAATAACTAATGTTATAATAGTAATAACGATTATAACTCTTTTGAAAGGAGGAATGAATTATGGCTATAAGGAAATTAACTAAAGTCGGAAATAGCTTGGGTATTACGTTTCCAGTTGAAATGTTGAAAACTGCAAATTTAGCTTTTGGAGACGAATTAGAGGTTGAGTTTAAGGGTGAAGAAATCATTTTAAGGAAAAATAAAAATGTTAAATTACCTAAAGGTGTAGATGCAGAATTTATGGAAATGCTATCAGATGTTATTAAAGAACATGACGAAGCATTCAAGGGATTGGTGGATAGATAATATGATGTTGGATATTATCTATCTCTCCACGAATCAAATTATTGCTATCAATGCCATTCAAATAAAAGTTTATTCTCCTACTGAACAAATCGGAGTAAAAGATCCCGGTCTCCTTGATTCTACAGTGAACAGACCGAGACAAACTATCTTCGAAAATGATGCATACCCATCTATTCATGAAAAGGCTGCAGCCTTATTCGAATCCATTTCTAAAAACCATGCTTTCCACAACGCAAACAAGAGGACAGCACTCGCTTCCCTTATTATGTTTCTGAAGATCAATCATTATCAATGGTTAATGGGAATAGAAGAAGAACAGGATTTTGTTGTAGATGTCGTTAATCATAAATATGATTTTAATGCTATCGCAAGAATCATCCAAGAGAACATAAAGGCTTTATAAAAAGTTGTGTTTATGGAGCATTTTATTTTTATGAGTTTGACAGCAATTTATGCTGAGCTTTGGTATACAATAAAATTATTCAAAAAAGGGGGGATAGTCATTTGGATGACTATTCCCCTTTTAACCAAATGCATAAAAATATACCTTTATTAAATCTCGACCATTTACTTACAATTGCAAACGAATCAAGCAAAATTAAAAGACATGAGCTGGGTACAATACCGACTCATGCCCAACAAACTGTCTAATTAAAATAAAGTGTCTAACTTTTTTGATTCACTTCTTTCCAGACATTATATCATCCCTGTTATAATGTCTCATTTTGAATTTATAAGGAGAAGATTTCACGTGTTTATCAAACACTTTACTGAAGTATGAAGGGTCTGAATACCCAACTTCCAAAGCAATTTGCGTAATGGACTTATCAGAGTTAATAAGTAATTTCTTCGCAGTTTCTATTCGTAAATTTGTTAAATACATTGTGAATGTCATACCAACTGTTTCTTTAAAATACCTACTTAAATATTGAGGATTTAAGTGAGTATAAGTAGCAATTTCATTTAACGTTAACGGCTGGTTATAGTTTGCATGGATATAATTTAAAATTGAATTTATTGCTTTTTTGGAAGAAGTAGCAGGTTTAGATGAAATACTATCCAATAAAGAAACCTGGTTGATTGATTTAATGGCCTTATCGACGGCGATTTCAATATCTGACGTACGAGCAGGTTTTAAAAGATAGTCCAATACACCATATTTTAATGCTGTTTGTGCACAGTTGAAATCTTCGAGAGCGGTAATAATAATTGTCTTTACATTCGGTAAGAATTGTATAATCTTTTTTTGAACGGACATTCCATTTTTCCCAGGTAGTTGGATATCCATTAGAATGATATCAGGTTTAAATCGGGTAGCAAGTCGAATTGCTTCCACACCATTTTTTGCATCTTCTAAAATGCATAAATTTAAGAAACGCCTCTTTAAAATGATTCTTAATGCTTGTCTTTCTAGAGGCTCGTCATCTACAATCATTAGCTTACACATTAAAAGCCTCCTATAAAAATTACACTCCAATTAGTTGATACAAGGAATAGAGATAATAACAATCGTTCTGTAAACAAGGTCGCTTTCGATAGTTAAGCCGTAATCGGGTCCAAAGTAGTTTCTAAGACGACTGTGTGTATTATGCAAACTAAACCCTTCATACGATTGAACGTTTTCATTCATCGAGTTTAATAAATTTTTCATGTAAGGCTCTATCCCTTTTCCATTGTCAGAAACCCTAATCAGGATGTTTCCGTTATTTACCATTCTGCCTGATAAAATAATTTCTCCTCCAGATTGCTTATCTTTAAGTCCATGGACAAAACAATTTTCAATAATAGGTAGGAGAATACCAGTTGGTATTTTATAGTCTAATATTTCGTCATCTATGTTTATTTTGTAGGAAATTCGATCACTATACCGTAACGATAGGATATCAAGGTACCGTTTATTGTTTTCAATTTCGTCCTTTATTTTACGCAAATCCTCTTTGCTGTTTAGATTATACCTAAGCCAGTCTGATAAATTAAATACTAATTCTTCTGTTTCGGATGCATTTTCAATTAGAGCCATTCTTGCAATTGTATTCAGTGTTGTGAGTATGAAGTGAGAATTTATTTGTGATTGATTGTTATTTGAAGTTATGTTTTTTAGTTGCTGTTCAAGAAAAACGCGTTTTTGGTATTCGTCTGACACTTTTTTATTGGTTATGTTAATCTCACCAATTTTTCCGATATATTCAGCCATATGTGAAGCGAAATATAGGTCATTGATAAACTCTTCACTTTCAATAATAGGAATCGTTTCTAAAGTTTTTTGAAGTTGATTAAGTGGAATACCATATTCTTCGGAAAGTAATTCTATATCAATTGATTGATGAGTTTGTTTACCTCGAATAAGTACCTGCCCCACTATAACGGAACCAATATATATACCGCCTACACTTATTGCTGCAACACCATTTGATAACCCGCTCTTATTCGTATAGGTCATGGCTTTATTTTGTTGCATGGCAAGAAAAGCTGCTTGAGAATCATCAAGCAGGCATTGTTTATTTCCTTTATTAGATTTGTAAATTAAAGCAGAATAAGAGATTAAATTACTTTCATTACGTACAGAAAATCCATTAATATCCACTACTCTAATTGGCGTATTTACCCAATGGGATAGTCTAATTAATTCCTTTTCAAGGGTCTCTATATCGATAATATCATGAAACTTAATATTTTGTAACACATCCATGAGTAACACATCCTTACTATGTTTTGGAGACTTAATTGTAGCAAAAATGATTCATCGGGGTGCATGGTAATATATATAAATATAAAATGTCCAATTAAGTTAGGTATAAATTGTGCAAGATTTCATCGAAAATATCAAAAAAACAAGCCGGGATTTGTAGTAAAATCATCTTACAAAATAAATAAAAAACGCTTTTAAAATGAAGATGCAATTTGTTTTATAAGGTGAAAAATCTAGGAGGTATGTATCATGGTGCTATTATCTAAAGATGTAACAACATCTATTAAAGAAGTAAGTATGCTTGTCGCCAAAGCGAAAAATGCTCAAGAAATTTTCGCCTCATTTTCACAAGAAAAAATTGATGAAATTGTTAAAAAGATATCATTATACTCTAGTAAAGAGGCAGAAAAATTAGCAAAATTAGCAAATGAAGAAACAGGATTTGGTAATTGGCAAGATAAAGTTATTAAGAATAAATTCGCGAGTGAAGTCATTTATGAATATATAAAAGATATCAAGACTGTTGGCATTTTAAGCGATGAATCAGCAACTAAAGTGATAGAAGTCGCTGTTCCTGTTGGATTGGTAGCTGGATTAATCCCATCGACTAATCCAACTTCAACCGTTATTTACAAGGCATTAATTGCTTTAAAAGCCGGTAATGCTATTATTTTCTCCCCGCATCCGATGGCTTTAAAATCAATTATTGAAACAGTCAACATTATAACCGAGGCAGCTATCGAAGCTGGAGCACCAGAAGGCATTATCGGATGTATAACACTTCCAACTATAGAGGGTACAAATGAACTAATGAAGCATCGTGACGTCTCATTAATTTTAGCAACAGGTGGGGAAGCGATGGTGAAAGCAGCGTATAGTTCAGGAACGCCAGCCATCGGTGTAGGCCCTGGTAATGCACCAGCGTTTATAGAACAGTCAGCAGATATTAAACAGGCAGTTAAACGTATCATAGATAGCAAAACATTTGATAATGGTGTTATTTGTGCTTCAGAACAATCTGTTGTTGTCGAACAAATATCGAAAGAAGAAGTAGTTCAAGAATTTATAAATCAAGGAGCATATTTTTTAAGTAATAAAGAATCAGAAGAGTTGTCTCATTTTATACTAAGAGATAACGGAACAATGAATCCCGCTATCGTTGGAAAATCGCCTCAAGCGATTGCTGATTTGATTGGATTAACTATACCTGAAGGGATTCGCGTATTAATTTCAGAGCAAACGACAGTAGGCAAATGGAATCCGTATTCAAGAGAAAAACTAACACCTATTTTAGCATTCTACACGGAAGAAACATGGGAAAAAGCATTTAAGAGATGTGTTGAATTACTAATGAATGAAGGTAAAGGACATACATTTATTCTTCATTCAAATAATGAAGAAATAATTAAAGAGTTTTCGTTAAAAATACCTGTTTCTAGAATGATTGTAAATACGCCTGGTTCCCTTGGTGGTATTGGCGGTTCTGCAAATCTAATACCTTCACTAACATTGGGATGCGGTGCTATCGGAGGAAGTGTGACTTCAGACAACGTCGGTCCATTAAACCTTATCAATACTAGACGTGTAGCATATGGAGTTAGAGAGTTAGAAGACATAAAAGGATAAACATTAGATATTGCTCGTGTGAATTCTCTTTGACTTTTACAATATAAGCAAATGTATGGAAGGTCAAATCCATGTCTATACTCATATTCACCTTGGAATGGCGGTGGCCTTGCATGTCTTTCGAGAGAGTTAATTAAGAGTAGGAGAACCTTGCGTTGAATATGTGGAAGGGACCAATAGGGCTACTTGTCATGCCTCTAAACATAAATTGAATTACGGGGGAGGTAACAATGTTTGAAATGATATGTGATCAAGATTTAATCAATGTATATATTAAAGCAATGACATAAAAACTTGATTCTCCTTTAGTTTATTTGTTAGTAGAAGAAATATGAATCTAATTTTTATATTGATTGGAACAAACAAAGGTGGTTATGCCAGTTATACCTAAATGGATTTCAACACTTTAAATAGTCTTTTGGTAATCTACGCTTCTAGTGATACGATGTAATAGCTGTCATCTAGGGCCTGGTACGAACGATTTTCTATGGGAAAATCAAGAATTACAAACGTATAAAACACGCTTATAAGTAAAAAGTGCTTATAACAGGAATTTGTGCATGATCTGTTACTGTAGTTAAAAACAGGTTTGCTTTCTGGACGAGCACCAGCAGGCTATTCAATAGATGTACAAGTTAATGAATTAAAGACAAATAACGTCGAGTATGTGACAAAGCATGTTGTTGCTCATAGCGATATTATCACCTGCGAAGGTCCAAAAGGGGCTAAAGAATTTGGTTAGAGCTTAGTCACTGCATTTTTAAAATAATGAAAAGATCATGCCATATTAAGTTACCGGAAATTTTACTGATGATTTCATAATAATAATTTATTTAACAAAAAGGTTATGTTATATAGAAAATTTAAATTATAACAAGAGAAGAAAATGGATAAATCGTTAGAATTGATGTCTGTTTGAAGAAAAACTAAAAGCTAGAGAAAGGAAATAAAAGTGAGAATTGTACGGTCAAAGCAATGATTTAAAAGAGACCCAAGGAAAGATGAAGCAACTAATTTATTTAGTATTGTTAAAGAAGAGAGATTAAGTTTTTTTGATAGATATAAAGCCTTTTAAGGTACTTCTTGAGGACTATTTTATGAATGTTGCTTTTGGCTTTTCATATTAAGATTACATTAGAAGCAATTATTAACCTTTTTATTCTTAGTAATTATTCTTACTTTTATGAATGGTAGCTGTACAATTGAAAGTGAAAGAAGGAAATGGGTATTGGATTGCTATTTGAAAAAGTACTTAAGCGAGGGAAGAAAATTGGCAGTAAGTAAAACAAACGCAATGAGAATACTGGACACTAACCTTATAGAATATATTATCACCTCTTATGGTTTAGAGGATGGGGAAATTGACGGTGTTTCTGTTGCTCAAAAGCTAGGAAGAGAAGCTGGCATAGTATATAAAACGCTTGTGGTACAAGGCAGCAGTAAAGAACATTATGTTTTTTTAGTTCCAGTTGAAGCTCAGCTGGATTTAAAGAAAGCTGCTAAAACTGTTAAAGAAAAGAAAATTGAAATGACTGCGGTGAAGGATATTCAAAAATTAACAGGATATGTTCGCGGGGGATGCTCGCCTATCGGCATGAAAAAGCTATTCCCTACTTTCATTGATAAAAGATCAAAGTCTCTTGAAACTCTCATTGTCAGCGGAGGAAGTATAGGAACTCAGATTGAACTGCAGTTAGAGAATCTTGTCAAAGTAACAAAAGCCCATTTTGCAGATTTATTAAGATAGAGATCGGTTCATACAATAAAGCAAGTCGAGAAAGGAGAAATAAGAAACTATTTGAATTGTTTATTCGTTAACAAAACTTTTTATAATGAGGGTAAAATATGATAAAAACAAAAAATAACACACGCATAGTAGTTGGAATGTCTGGTGGAGTAGATTCTTCTGTTTCCGCATTGCTTCTGAAAGAGCAGGGCTATGACGTAATCGGAATCTTCATGAAAAACTGGGACGATACTGACGAAAACGGTGTGTGTACAGCAACAGAAGATTATAACGATGTAATTCGAGTTTGCAATCAAATCGGCATTCCTTACTATTCTGTTAACTTTCAAAAGAAATATTGGGATAAAATATTTACTTATTTTCTTGATGAATATAAGTCTGGACGTACTCCGAATGCGGATGTCATGTGTAATAAAGAAATTAAATTCAATGCATTCTTAGAACATGCTTTAAGTCTTGGGGCAGATTATTTAGCAACGGGTCATTATGCCCGTATAGAGAAAACGAATGACGGAGCTAAGTTGCTTCGCGGTTTAGATAAAAATAAAGACCAGACCTACTTTTTGAATCAGCTTTCAGATGAACAGCTACAGAAAGTTATGTTCCCTATAGGAAGCATGGATAAATCGGAAGTAAGAGAAATTGCAGAGAGAGCCAATTTAGCTACTGCTACCAAAAAAGATAGTACGGGTCTTTGTTATATAGGAGAGAGAAACTTTAAAGAATTTCTTAGTAATTACCTGCCTGCACAGCCAGGGATCATCGAAACAATTGAAGGGGAATCTATTGGTAAGCATGATGGCCTCATGTATTATACAATCGGCCAACGACACGGCTTAGGGATTGGAGGGGCTGGTGATCCATGGTATGTAATAGGTAAGGATTTGAAGCGTAATATCCTATACGCGGGACAGGGTATTGGAAACGAAAAGCTTTATTCGACTTCAATTGTGGCTATAAATATGAGTTGGGTATGCGGTCTTCCTAAGAATAAATTGTTCCAATGTTCAGCTAAGTTTCGTTATCGTCAGCCTGATAATAATGTAACGGTTGAGCTTCTTGATAACAATGAAGCAAAAGTAACTTTCCATAATCCAATCCGAGCGGTTACACCCGGACAAGCAGTTGTTTTTTATGAAGGAGAAGAATGTCTTGGTGGAGGAACAATCGATTTAGTATTTAATAATGGAGAGCGACTAACCTATGTCAGCTGATGATAAAACTATACACTAACCTTACATTTTAAGACTCTCGCAAAGAAAAAGCTGCTATTAAAATTGTTCCTGTGTCGAAACATTCTAAAAAGTGAGGTGTGTGTAATGAAGGATCCTAATAATATTTACAACACTGCGGTAGAGGCAACTTTGGAGGTAATTGGAGGAAAATGAAAACCGGTAATTCTCTTTTATCTAACATTTGGAAAGAAACATAACAACGAATTGAAAAGCTTGATACCCGCAATTACTCAAAAAATGTTAACGCAGCAACTTCGGGAAAGACGAAAATTGTTTTTACTTGATGAAAAATTAAAACGTAGTGTGATGAATTTCATGAATATTCATTCTAGGTTCTTGTTTGAAAAGAAGTTTTACGAGGAACGTAAAGAGGCGATTGTTTCATCATCACGTTTAAATGAACTAATGCAAGAAGCAATAGATGAAGGGTATGAAGGTTCTCTTGATAATGCTTCTATCCATTCGTGGGTTTGGACACCACATTATTATATGACTAAATCTCCATTTTACAACTTCCCATATACATTCGGATACTTATTTTCTCTAAGTATTTATGCAAAGGCAAAAGGAAAAGAATTGGAAAAAGATTAATTTTGACTTGCTTCGTGATTCAGGAAGTATGTCCACAGAAGATTTAGTAATAAAGCATATAGGGGAAGATATTACATCAGAAGCCTTTTGGGAAAAAAGAATTGAATTATGCGTTAAAGATGTCGAAGAATTTATTACCTTAACATCTTCTTAAGTTTACGGGTGCATTTGTAAAAAATTGAAGGGTGATCAATAATTGAGAAATCCAGTAAAGATTCAGGCCATTATTGAAGAATTGGAAATGCAGTTTGATGAGTCTCGGACATTTTTAAATGTAAAAACTGGTGAAATCATTTCAGTAACTTTGGATGACTTGAGAGCAGCTGAAGATGAAGAAGAATTCGGGCATTTACCTGAGTGGGAACAAGAAGATAGAAAAGTTGCTAATGATGTATTTGAAAACTTTGAGAATTACAAGGAACTCCCAACAAAATATGAAGTAAATGAATATGAGATCATAGAGGACTTTTGCTTTACTGTTAGTGATGAAAGAAAGCAAGATAAATTATTAAGTTCAATTAAGGGGAAGGGTGCTTTTAGAAGGTTTAAGGACAAAATCATTGACTTTGAAATGGAGGACCAATGGTATTCTTATCGTGACGAACGATATAAACAAATTGCATTTAAATGGTGTCTAGACAATAACATAAACTTTATTGATAATTAGACTTTAAAAATGTATGGCACGAGACCTATGGCTGAATAAGGTGATTGCTCTTTGTTCAACTGATATGAACGAAACTGTCAACCCACCACACCCAAATGTTTTTAAATGGTGTTTCATTCAGCTATGAATAGAGTTATTCCTTGTTCAACTTATAAACCAAATATCCTTTCGGATTTAGCTTGTC
>NZ_JANZMJ010000056.1:0-11143 GCF_025175645.1 Peribacillus aracenensis | reverse complement strand
ATGCCATGTTACGTATCTCCTATTATCTCTTAACTCGAAAAGAAATGTATGTAGACTTAGGCGAAGACTACTTTGATAAACAGAGACAACAATCAATTTTTCGGCATTCACTAAGAAGACTTGAAAGCTTAGGATACACAGTTACATTACAAGAACCTGAAGCATCTTAATCCAGTCCACTTACCTACAATAAATCACTAAAAAATCACTAAATTAGGCGCGCTCCCCTTTTTTAAAAAACAATGAGCTGCGTCTTCTTAAGTATTGCCTCTTCTCCTAAATTCCAGAAGTCTATTTTCATGGTAGTTTAAGTGTATTAAATCACAAACTTAGCTGTTTTTGTTTAATAAGAAAGATGTGCTCAAAACTCATTTTCATTCATTACAGGAATGATGCCCCGTTAGTGCCATAAGAAAACCGCTTTAATGGATATGAAGAAGAGATGAATAGAACTATTAAAACGAAAAAAACTAGTATGTAACCAGCTTATTAAGTAAATAACAGTTAAAAAAAGGGGAATAACCCCATAATTATATAATGGGGTTATTTTTTCGTTTTCTAAAAACTTTTTAGGAGGACTCGCTCGTGTTTATAAAAAAATTCACTGTAGGTCTCCTGCTTTTAGGTAGTCTTGCTGCTTGTGACAACGAATAAAGTGTCTAACTTTTTGGGTTCACTTCAAAGCAACTCCATTTAAGTAAAGCACCTATTAACGCAAAGTAGCTTAATCCACTTACTAAAATTCCACTGTTGCATAGCTTAATCAGTCTCAACATCATTTTTACCCATAATTCGGACAATCTTAATAGATAACCATCCAGGGTCCATAACTAAAAATTCCTTTTGTCCCTTTAATTCAGTTTCAGCTCTATACCAATTCTCCTGAATATCAAATTTAATTGGATACTCGTTCCTTTTCAAACTATCATATAGTAAATCAGTATCATTTAAACAATTTGAAAATTAATTCCTCTTCCGTACGGAGAAGATAAATCCCCAGTATTCCAGTAACCATTTACTTCTTGAATTATAATCCTTTGGTCGTTGATATTCAATTTTAAACAGGAGAATTTTCGAATAGAAATATAAACTTTGCTACATATCTGAAACCGAGATCTCTGGTATTAATGCATTGAGTTTGTGCAAAAATGCTTCCCCCACTTAATTTATTGATTGTAATATAATAAAACTTACTATTAATTCTCCTCCCCCCCTGTATCAAAAGGGAATCGTTTTTTCTTTTTAAGTTGTTTGATAACCAATTACAAATTTAAAAAATTATTTATGGTTATTTCTGTTTTCCAAAACTTTCTCCATATTATTAATCGACCATTCCATCATTAAAAGGATCATTGGACGTAGTGACTCGCCAAGTTCTGTTAACGAGTATTCTACTTTAGGGGGTACCTCACGGTATACCTCCCGATGAATGATACCATCTGCTTCAAGTTCTCTAAGTTGAAGTGTTAACATTCTTTGGGTGATATTAGGTTTTAATCTTTTTAATTCATTAAATCGTTTCTTACCATCTAATAAATGATAAAGAATAACACCTTTCCATTTTCCACCAATAACTTCAACGGTAGATTCTACTGGACAAGAATATTTATTTAAAAATAGATAATTTATATTATTTTTCGTTGAACTAATCATCAAAAGACCCTCCTTTAACAATAGTTTCTTTTTTGATACTATAACACAAAAATGTGCGTACTTGTATCATTGTTACTTTGAAAATATAATTTAGTTAAATATTAATTTAATAACAAGAAAAGAGGACCTTTTATGAATAACACAAAACAAAATACAAAACAAAAAATTATGGAGGCTTTTAACTTTAGACATGCCTGTAAAGAGTTTGACCCTATGAAGAAAATTTCAGAAGATGATTTTAAATTCATTTTAGAAACAGGAAGATTATCTCCTTCTTCTTTTGGATATGAGCCTTGGAAATTTATTGTGGTACAAAATAAAGAATTAAGAGAAAAACTATTACCATATTCATGGGGAGCAAGTGTACAGCTTTCAACCGCAAGTCATTTTGTCATTGTTCTTTCAAGAAACATCAAAGATATGTACTATGATGCAGAGTATATTCAACACATGATGAAAGATATTATTGGATTACCTGAAGAAGCTCAAAAAGTCAGATATGAAATCTTCAAAAAATTTCAAGAATCGGAATTTAAATTGTTAGACTCCGAGCGTGCCGTATTTGATTGGTCTTCAAAACAAGCTTATATTGCTTTAGGTAATATGATGACGAGTGCAGCTCAAGTTGGTATAGATTCTTGCCCAATGGAAGGATTCGATAAAGAAAAAGTAGAATCTTTACTTCGTGAAGAAGGAATTCTAAAACATGATAATCTTGAATTGTCAGTTATGGTTGCATTTGGATATCGTAAAGGAGAACCACAATTTAAAAAAACAAGACTATCTATGGATACTATTGTTGAATGGATTTAATCATATAAATCTGTGTTCATACAACAAAAAAAACGCTTTTCTTTCTGTAGAATCTTAGGAAAGGATGGCGTTTTTGTATGACTATTTTCTGTATCCGATGTTGTGATGGATAGTCCCGGAGACTACTAGAAATCAATATGGAGTATACTAGAAGGATCTTTTCACCTAGTTCATGCCAAAGCCCCTTTCCCTTCAGGACCTTCAACAAATGTAATGATACCTTCCGGTTTATCGTATTTTTCATGGTTTCTTGTTTTATAAACTCATCATTTGAAATTTCATTCGCAAAATAGGAAGCAACACCCATAGCTGCCACTCGTACTTGCATGACTATAAAGATCAATCCCTGTAATAAGAATCACCATACCAAATCAATAAAATTGTAGGTTAGACTGCAATAATCATCTCACCTAATTAAAAATAAAAGGAGGAGTACTAAGAAACCACTTAGAAGGCCGTGGAAGGACTGAAAGCCGAGCGATTTGCGTCTCTTTTCAATATAAATCTGTCTACTTATTAAAGAGATAACATTATGATACAATTGTAGTTCTAATCGAAAGTATCTTTAGAGAAAATAGGAGCGATGAAAATGAAAAAAGCTAATCTCTGTTTTATAGGTGCTGGATTTCATGCATCTACTAATATTTATCCTTCTGCTATTGAAGTAGGTGCAACAATACAGGCTGTTGCTACAAGGAATATTGAGCGTTCTAAAGCTACCCTTCAGCGTTTTGGAAGCGAAGGGACGCCCTATGATGACTATAAAAAAATGTTACAGTATGAAGAGTGCGATGGTGTTGTTGTAGTCGCTCAGCCTGAAGATCAGCCTTCTCTCGTGATGGATTGTATCAAGGCTGGAAAGAATGTATTTGTGGATAAGCCTCTTGGAATGAGTGCTGATGAAGCTACTGAAATTGCAGGTGCTGCTGATGAAGCTGGAGTGTCGGTAATGGTTGGATTTATGAAACGTTATGCTCCTTGTTATACTAAGTTAAAAGAAATTATTGAAAATGGTAGTCTTGGAAATGCCCGTTCGTTTCAAGCAAGATTTGCAGCAGACAGCACGCCATTTTGTAAGGATGATGAGCAGTTTATCAAGTTTGCTTCGATACATATCGTTGATTTAGTACGCTATCTATTTGGAGAAGTTTTATACGTATCAGGTTTTAAGAATAGTGATAATGGGTTTATTTCTCACAGCATCTCACTAAAGTTTGAAAATGGTGTTGTTGGTAGCCTTTACTTTACAGGAATGACAGCTTGGTCTCGTGAAAGTGAAAACATACTTGTTACATTTGATAATGGATTTGCTTTTGCAGATGAAGTAAATTCACTTACTATCCATAAATCACAAACATTCAGTGATTTGCCATGGAAATCTCTTGAAGAGGCTGACACTGTATTTACTCCATCTGCATCCCCTATGTCAGGAACTTACAGAGATCTTTATTTACGTGGCTTTGTTGGAGAAATGACTCATTTTATAGACTGTTGCATAAATAATAGAAAACCAACGTCCAATGGACGTGATAACGTACATACAATGTCTCTTTGTGACCGTATTTTATCTGAGTTAATATAAGCAATCTACAAGCCTTTTCTTAGATAAATACAAAAACTAAAGGAATGTTTAAAATTGAGAAGTAAAATAACTTAAGTTTTAGCATGGTAGGTTAATTGGTAAAAAAATACTTGATATGAAGTAATAATTATTAAGAAGGAGAGATTATGAACAGTAAAGAAAATGAAAAAGTAAATGTTACGAAAGATATTGCAAAAGGAATAGTAAAAGGGTTAAAAACTGGTTCTGTTCTGGAAAGATTTGAATGAAGAGAGCGTTTACAATATAGATCCTAAAGTAAACAGTAAAAATCTTTTAAAACACTTTACGGGGCAAAAAAATTTAACTAAAGAACAGCAAAAAGAAATGAATGAAAGTTAATAAAAGTTTAGGAAAACTATAAACGATAGTAAAAGGCTTTATCCATGTTCTTTAACTTTAGATATTTTCAATAAAATTAAATTTCAGAAGGACTCCATACTTGAAGTTGTTAAAAGAAAGTTCAAGTATGGAGTCTTCTTTTCTTCCAGGCTAAATTTCCGCGACAGAATGTTGATGCTACATCTAAACCTTCATTTAACTAATACATAAGCATCTTTCCCAATACTTATGTTTCCTTTTAAGATTTATTATATTCAGTTTGCTTAGTTGGATTTATAGAAGTCATTTTAATAATATCTTCTAGATTGCAATTAGTATATT
This sequence comes from Peribacillus aracenensis, assembly GCF_025175645.1. Lineage (NCBI taxonomy): Bacteria > Bacillati > Bacillota > Bacilli > Caryophanales > Bacillaceae > Peribacillus > Peribacillus aracenensis. The sequence continues at coordinate 6,414 of NZ_JANZMJ010000056.1, read as the reverse complement.
CAATGATATTTTTTATGGCATTATTGATTTTTAGAATACTTCCAGCAAATGTACCATCTTTAAAATTGGCAGTTGTTTCAGTGTATTCCATCTAAAATTGTTCCAACAAATAGTTTTTCTCTAAGGGAATCAGCTTCTAAATTCCATTATATAAAAGAGTAACATGTGTTGCTTCAGCTTGAATTGCCTCATTTTTTTCATATACGAATGAATATGAAATTGTTATTTAACATTTATTATTAAACTTGCGTTTGCAAGTTTAATAACTTTCTTGAAAAAGTGCTTGGTTGCTTGTTTATCTCTTGATTCACTTAGATAAAAATCAATGGTATTGCCTTCTGAATCGACAGCACGATATAAATACATCCATTGACCTTTTACCTTCACATTACGTTTCATCAACTCTCCAGATATCATTTGTTGTCTTAAGATGACGTCGTACTCTTTCGTCTAATTCAGGTCCATATTGATGAACCCAACGCATAATGGATTGTATGGACGATAGAAAAACCTCGTTCCTCATCATTTCCACCAAATCACGAAAACTTAGGTTTTATCTTAGGTACCACCTTACAGTTAATAAAACAATATCAGGCTGATAATACTTCCATTTAAACAAATTTTCCTTTTCCATACCGATCACACACTTTCTTTAGATTAATAGTATCAGTATGTCCGAGGTTTAGAGATTAGTTTCAAATCAGCTGAAATTTTTGCACCAGAACCCAATCATTTCATAAGGCGCAAAGACGCTTAATCACGCCCACCACTCATTGCCACTTAGACATCGATATGAGGCAGTTTTTCCGCTTTCTTTTATCTGGATATTTTCTCTTCATCTAATATTAACTCTCTTGTTACTTCTTTATTACCACTTCAAAACCATTCTCAACATCTTATTATAGACGTGCTTTTACTTATACCTAGTCATTTGATTAACTTTTTACAGAATAATTAAAAAATACCCCATCGAAAAAGTGGCAAGGCACTCGAATGTTCCTAACCACTTTTCTTTTCATTAATTTACTTTACTTAAATTTTCTTCATTTAAATTCTCTACTTTACCTACCTGATTAAATTTTTTATCAAATACTTTTATAAAGATGAATGTAGCTACTGCGATGAAAAACATCAAAATAAGAGCAGAATTACTAAATTGTGCGGAATGCTTATTGACTGAAAAATCTATTATTTTATAACTCATAAAGGATTGTCCAAATAGCATCGCAATAAACACTCCACCTAATGCACTTCCAATATTAAGAACTAAGCTCTCTATACCAAGACCTACACCACGCTGTTCTACCGGTAGTAACAGAGTGTAATTAGCCAGATAACCTGAAAAGAAGAGTGTATAACCGATATTAAAAAGTCCCATTCCTAGGAATATAAATGTAACTGAGTAGCCGACTAAAAAGGCAACAATGGTTAATCCAGAAAATATAAATAATCCACCTAATAGTGTAATGTTACGATAACCAATAGATTTAGTTATACGGCCAGTCTGCATTCCAGTGATAGCAGCAGCTATGTTTGTGATTGTAAAAAAGACTCCCATTGTAGTTACTGACATCCCATATGTCTTGATTACTATGAATGGAAATATAAAAGAAAATCCAACTTGTGTTCCATAAAACAATGCGCACACGATTAAAGACCACACAACACCTTTAACTCTAAATAACTCTGGCTTGATTAAGGAATCTTTACTCTTTAACATGTAGAAAGCAAATATTGCAGTACAAACCAGTGCTAAAATTAAAAGTACTGGGTAATGCATTTTAAAAGTCATAAATGTAATGAACAATGTAGTAATGGCTGTTACTAAAGTTATACCAATAAAGTCAAATGAACCTTTTTTACTTTCATCTTTAGGTATGTTTTTGATTAGAATAGGAACTCCAATAAATGTAACTATTGGAATCAGGAACACCATGTTCCAATGTAAATATTCAGTAATGTAGCCTCCAAATAAGTTACCGCTTGCAGATGCAATTTGGTATACGGCTGCATTGTAACCAATATATTTTGCCGCAGTTAACTTGTCAAAATATTTCATAGCAAAAATAATTTGCAAAGACACAGGGGCTGCAATTGTAATACAAAACAAAACTCGAAAAATGACTAATAATGTAAAACTATAATCTGAAAATACTCCCAATAAAGTTACTATAGGAAAAGAATAACATGTAAATAATATCATTTTCCTTATACTTATGAAATCAGATAAGGTTGCCAAAATGATCGAAGCAATACCAAAGGTCAATTTACCAACCGTAACCACTAGACTAACGGTTGATGGTGTTACTGCAAATTCTTCAGCAAGATTTGGAGTAATCAGGTTGAATACGCTTTCATTAAAAACAAAGAAAAATTGAAATAATAATATCCATGGCATACACCTTGTAACTCTTCGACGAATTTCTTCTCTATTCATTTTTTCTCCTCCCATATTTTTATTTATTTGAACGTTAAAATATCAGATTCTGGTGCAAATAGACACAAACAGCTAACTTAATATGAATATTATCTATGATATAAATAATTTTCACACGAAATGCAAAGAATTAAACCGAACATTCGCATAATACAGAAATTTAATTTCCGGAATTAACCTTTTCTCTTTTTTTATTTTTTGACAAAACGTAAGAATTCTCTACTCTTTCGATGGTTAACCGGTTACACATTTTTTCAAGCAGCCATGCATAATATTTTACGCCATGACTGCTTAATCATTTTTTTAGTTAAGCAATAAGCGGTCTAATAAAATACCAGTGAATTTTTTACTATCCACCTCAAGACAAACTTCTACATTTCCGTTTGGATCGGGTAAGGCAACTGTTTGACCAGTCAATTGACGGTGATCATAATCAACATAGACGTACATCTTTTCAGTCTCGACAATGCTTCTATCGATCATGAGAGAGACTGTTAACGGATCATGCATTTTAGTTGTGTCTTCATTTATAAATTCAAACCAGCGATCAAGTTGTTTGACTAGCGCCAAATTCAGCGGATCTTTGGAAGCTTCTAATTCGTCCCGAAAAACTCTGTCAATAGTCACCTTATTCGTGACATCTAAGCCAACCATGACGATGGGGGCTCCACTTCGAAATAAAAGTGTTGCTGCTTCAGGGTCACAGCGAATATTATGTTCGTCCTTTGGAAGTTCAAGAGCATTATCACCAAGACGAGTTACACCGCCCATCAAGACAATCTCTTTCACATTTTTAATGATCTTCGGTTCACGAATAATTGCAGCTGCGATATTTGTAAAGGGGCCAATTGGAATCAAGGTAATTTCACCTGGATTTTCCATAATGGTCTCGATGATAAAATCTACAGCATGTCCATTTTCATACATTACATCATCATAGCTAGTTAATACACCTTCCCCTTCATGACCTGCCATCCAAATGTCACGATTATGCAATAGAGGTTGATTGATTCCAGCAAATACTTTTACATCATTATGTCCTCCAAGTTGAAGTAATTTTTTGGCAATCTTAGCACGGAGATCCACATCTCCGTAAACCGTCGTAATGCCCTCTATTATGACTTCTTCTGAGCGCATGGCGAGAGCTAAAGCCATTGCATCATCAATGTCACTTCCAATATCTGTGTCAATAATAATTCGATTTGTCATCATCTTTCCCCATTTCTATTTTCATTGTTTATTAATTAAAATAAACACTCCGGGTATCGTTGCACTTGTAAAATTAGCTAGTGACATTGTAAATAATGCCTGAACTGTAAGCTGATAAATTTCAATTCGGTGTGATTTGGAGTGTTACTTACAATTGTTAGATCATAGTAAATAACATTTAAACAACATTTGACCAATTCCCCATTTTAATACAATAAAACTAAACAGAATCTCAGAATAAACGCATGAATAACAATACGATATAATACGATAATTAATAGATTTCTTTCAATTTCAACCAGTCTTGCAATCCTTGCTCATTTAATAATTCAGATAGTTCAGAAAATTGTTTACAAGAAATTCTTACATGACACTCCCGAAGCAGATTTTTTCTATTTTACTATTATTAGGTAATATAAATTAAGAAATTATTACACCAAACTTTTGAACTTCTTCTAAAGTTGGTAACGAACTCTGTGCCCCAGCTCTTGTTACTGTGATGGCAGCTACCTTTTGCGCTTCGCATATTGCAACATCAATATCTTTACTCCTTATATAACTCGCTACAAAACCACCTATGAAACTATCTCCAGCTGCTGTAGTATCCTGTACTTTTACTTGATGCGCTGGATACAACTTGAATGTTTCGTTGTCTACATAACAACAACCCTTTTCACCAAGCGTAATAATTAAAGCTTTAACTCCTTTATTAAGCATAGCCTGGGTTGCTTCTTTGAGTTTACATTCATCTTGAATTTCTATTCCTGATATTTCGGAAAGTTCATGTTCATTCGGAATTAAGATATCAACATTTTTTAATATTTCTTCACTTATTAATTTGGAAGGAGCTGGATTTAATATTGTTGTTTTTCCTTCTTTCTTGGCCAACTCAAGGGTATACTTTACAGTTTCCATTGGAATTTCTAGCTGTAGCACTATCATTTGACATTGTTCTATAGCCTGTCTCTGATTCCATATATCTTCAGGAGTTAATTCAAAGTTAGCTCCAGGAGTGACAACTATGTGATTTTTCCCACTCTTCTCCACTGTCACTAATGCCATTCCTGTTTTATTCTTTGTCGTTACAATATGTTGAGTTTCTACCTGGCTCTTTTTTAAAGAATCTAATAGACGTGGAGCGAAATGATCTGAGCCAACCTTTCCAATCATACTTACAGAAGCTTTTAACTTTCCAATAGCTACTGCTTGATTAGCGCCTTTTCCACCAGATATCTCTAACATACTTGTTCCTAAGAGTGTTTGACCTTCTTTCGGCAGTTCCTCGACATTTAAAACAATGTCCATATTTAGACTTCCCACTACCACGACATCTGGTTGCATGAAATCCCCCCTTCTTGTTGAATGTCTCGTAATTAGTCTTGCTTCTAATTTATGCTGCAAACTAATATTCACTTAATTAGCAACCATGGTAGCCAATAGCCAATGCATCATCCATTTTAATAACTCGACTATACAAAGAAAATCATATAAGACGATGTATGAATCTAGAATCCATTTCAAAAATAACAAAGACACATAATCATGTTTTTTAGCTTGTCCCTCTAATTTACATATCAAAACAGGAAACGTATCATCACATATTTCGCAACGAATTTCACTTCATTCCTGTTTTTAATTAATTCATGATTTGGCTATTACTGTGATATTATACTAACATTAAACACACTTTATTTTTATCTTAATCTGGCTATATTTTTATACGATTCGGCTATTTTGTATGAAAGGTTTGAATGATATGAATCAATTGGATTTTCTTTTTTTCTTTAAACGCGCACAGGGGCAATACATCCCTCCCCATACACATGAATGCTATGAACTCGTTTACTACAATGCAAATGGAAAAACAAAGATCAATTCCATCGATTACACCTTTAGTAAAAATACGTTTGCGCTAATTTCTCCAAATGTAGAACATGATGAGTTACATCTTACAGAAGCTGATGTGCTTTTCTTCGGATTCCACAGCAGTTATTCTGGTATTGCGAACTTGAACGGCATCTTTGAAGATGACAAGGACCGGACCATTCAACATATTGTGCATCGAATGAAGAACGAGTTTATGCAGCGACAAGATAATTTTGCTGAGATGCTCAACCTGTTGGTAGGGGAACTTGCAATTCATTTGCAGCGTTTAATCGGCACAAAATATGCCCAGAAGCAGACAGAAGATCGGATACAGTATGTACGCAATTATATGGATGAATATTTCCGCCAAAAACTCACAAATAAATTATTAGCAGATATGGCAGGATACAGCTATGACAGATTCAGACATTTGTTCAAGGAAAAATATGACGTCGCACCTCTGCAGTATCTTTATGAAAAACGGCTCGAATATGCAAAAGATTGCTTACTAAGTCGACCACAAATGCTCGTATCAGAAATTGCATTGGACGCAGGGTTCGTCAACGACTCCCAATTTTGTAGCATGTTCAAACGGGAAGTAGGTATGACGCCTAAGAGGTATAGAATGTTGCATGACGTTTAATCACAATCATTTAACATCAGGTTTACAATTACCTGACGTTTTTTTTTTTTTATATATGCTGTCAATACATGCAAATATTAATTAGATAAATATATTCTTAATTAGTTTGTTCTTACTTCATTAATTAATCACTGGATTTGAGTCAATATTTTGGACACTAAAAAGTTAAATCTTAAGCTGTATTCCTAATTCGATCTTCAATGGCTTGTGGGGTTTGATAGCCCAAGCTGCTGTGAATTCTTTTTCGGTTATACCAACC